>JANTGR010000023.1 GCA_024762875.1 Sulfurospirillum sp. | reverse complement strand
ATCCCCGATCCTGCAACCGAGTTTTTGATGCTCAAGTCACACAAGTTGGATGTGGGAGGACTCTCGCCTTTGCAAATAGAACGGCAAATCGGTAGTGCGTTTAGAGCCCATTTTAATATCTATGAAAAAATTTCACAATCTTATACCTATCTGGGGTTCAATCTCAAAAATCCAAAATTTTCTGATCCGCGTGTACGTCAGGCACTTTCACTGGCTATTGATCGTAAAGAGATGGTTGATATCCTTTTTTTCGGACATGGCGAAGTCTGTAATGGACCATTTATGCCTGGTACATTTGCCTACAATGATAGTGTCAAATCACCTTCTCAGAATTTACAAAAAGCCAAAGCCTTACTGCAGGCTGCAGGCTATGATGATAAACATCCTCTCACCTTTGAGATCGTGACCAATTCCAATAACAAAACACGTGTCTATGCGACACAGATTATCCAGCATCAACTGAAAAAAGCAGGCGTAAAAGTAACGATTCGGGCGATGGAATGGCAAGCCTTTCTCAATACCGTAGTGACACCCAAAAAATTTGAAGCTATTGTTCTGGGATGGTTTCTGGGGCTGATGCCTGATGCGTACAGTATCTGGCATAGTGAAAGTGACAGAAAAGGCGGATTTAATATGATACACTATAAAAACAGTGAGGTGGATCTGTTGATCAAAAAAGCAGAAAAAACGATAGACCGGGAAAAACTGGGTGCAATTTATCAAAAGATATTTGCTTTGGTTGTGCATGACAACCCTTATCTTTTTTTATATATCCCAAACTCCATCACCGCGGTGAACAAGGAGATCAAAAATGTTTCTCCTTCTATCATCGGTGTGATGCATAATGTGATAGATTGGATTAAGCCATGAAAACTGTGATATTGTTTGATCTTGACGGTACGTTGATTGATTCGACGGAAGCTATATTACAGTGCTTTGATGACTCTTTCAAACATTTTAACCTGCCAACGCCTGCAGAGGATAAGATCAAGGCCTTGATTGGTCATCCTCTGGATTATATGTATCTTCACCTAGGAGTAGAAGAGAAGGATGTATGGGACTTTGTCGATATCTACAAGATGCATTATCGTCAGCGTTCCAAGCCGATGACCAGATTTTTGCCGGATGCTGTAGAGGCGATCAAAGAAGCTGCTACTTTTGCCAGGCTGGGAATCGTGACCACCAAAACAGGAGAATATTCAAAGATATTGCTTGAACATATGGGTGTGATGGAGTATTTTGAAGTATTGGTGGGACGAGAGGATGTCACCCACCCCAAACCGCATCCGGAACCCATACATAAAGCACTGCATCAGATGGGTATAAAACAGACAGATGGGAACAATCGTAACAATATATGGATGATCGGTGATACGTGCATGGATATGGTCAGTGCACATGATGCAGGTATCGATGCTATAGGCGTTTTGTGTGGCTATGGCAGTGAAGAAGAGTTGAAGCGCTGTAGTAAAAAATTACAAAATAACACACTTATGGCGATAAAAGATATAAAAAATATTAATAAAGCCGATGTTAAGAGACAATAACCTAAAATGAAAGCATTAATCAGTTAAATTAGGAAGGAGATTTTCATGGTTGAAATAAGATGGCACAGTCGTGCCGGACAAGGTGCTGTTACAGGCGCAAAAGGTCTGGGTGACGTAATCGCAACGACGGGGAAAGAAGTACAAGCATTTGCTTTATATGGTTCTGCAAAAAGGGGAGCGTCCATGACGGCGTATAATAGAGTTGCTGATGAGCAAATCATTAACCATGCAAAGTTTATGAATCCAAACTATATCTTAGTAATTGACCCGGCATTGGCCTACACTTCAGATGTGACATATGATGATCGAGAAGATACCAAGTATATCATTACAACACATTTAAGCAGTGAAGAGTTGAAAAAAGAGATTCCGGCACTTAAAGACAAAGATGTTTATACTGTAAACTGTATTGACATCTCTATGGAAACTATTGGTAGAGCCATTCCAAATACACCTATGCTGGGAGCATTGATGAAAGTATCTGGTATGTTTGAATTGGATTTCTTTAAAGAAAAAATGCAGAGTGTACTGTCGAAGTTTCCACAAAAGATAATTGACGCAAATATGGATGCTATCACGCGTGCATATAATGAAGTAAAATAGAGAGGGTTAGGCTATGATAAATAAAAGTAAAAGTATAGATGAATTTGTATCGCTTGAAAAGACAGAATTGGTTGGTTGGGATGAAGTCAATCAGGGAGTTTTACTAGACTCTTTTAACTCACTTGACCAAAATCCGGCATTTTTAAAACAAGAAGAAAGAGATTATGCAAAGACAAACTCATATGCCGCTTCAGTAGCAGATTGGCGTTCAATGAAACCAATCTTTAACAGAGACTATTGTATTGATTGTCAATATTGTTGGGTATTTTGTCCGGATACGGCGATTATCGCAAGAGATAAAGTAATGGTAGGGATTGATTATGAGCACTGTAAAGGATGTAGTATCTGTTCAGAGGTATGTCCTACAAACCCTAAATCATTATTGATGTATAAAGAGAGACAAGATTTGGATGAGGCTATTGGTGCTTGGCCTGAAAAACAGAAAAAAAGTAAGGATTAAGAATGGCAGAAAAAATTGAACTACCTGAAGTAGTTGTATGGGATGGTAACTTTGCAGCAGCAAATGCTTTAAGACAAGCACAAATTGATGTTGTTGCGGCATATCCAATTACCCCGTCAACTCCGATTGTTGAAGGTTATGGAAAGTTTATGGCAGATGGTCATGTTGATGGTGAATTTATCATGGTTGAGAGTGAACATGCTGCGATGAGTGGTTGTGTTGGAGCAGCAGCGGCAGGTGGCCGTGTGGCTACAGCAACTTCTTCACAGGGTTTTGCATTGATGGTTGAAGTTCTTTATCAGGCATCTGGTATGAGACTGCCTATTGTATTGACAGTCGTAAACAGAGCATTGGCTTCTCCTTTGAATGTACGTGGTGATCATGCAGATATGTACTTGGGACGTGATAGCGGATGGCTTCAAATAGATGCATTTAATGCCCAGGAAGCATATGATTTAACACTGTGTGCTTTTAAAATCGGTGAAAATAAATCTGTCAGATTGCCAGTGATGGTGCATCAAGATGGTTTTATCACTTCACATACTGCACAAAATGTACGTCCTTTGAGTGATGATGATGCTTATAATTTTATTGGTGATTATCAAACAGTGAATGAAATGCTTGATTTTACGCAGCCCGTTACTTATGGTGCACAAACTGAAGAAGATTGGCACTATGAACATAAGGCCAAACAACATAAAGCGATAGTTGATTCTCGTCCAGTAATTGATGCAGTATTTGCAGAATTTGAGAAAAAAACCGGCCGTCAATATAACAGAGTAGAGTCTTATTTTATGGAAGATGCTGAAGTAGCTATCGTGGCGCTTGGTACGACTGTTGAAACGGCACGAATCGTTGCAAAAGATGTCAGAGAAAAATATGGTATCAAAGCAGGTGTTGTAGCGCCTAGAGTGATTAGACCTTTTCCATTTGACAATGTCAGAGATGTCTTGAAAAATGTAAAAGTGGTAGGCTGTTTTGACAGATCATCTCCAGGTGGAGCACTTGGTATGTTATATAATGAAGTAGCCGGTGCACTCTATACAGCAGATGAGAAACCAGTCATGACCAATTATATTTATGGTCTTGGTGGTAGAGATTTGACATTGGATACGATAGAAGATGTCTATAAAGAGTTAGCTGAAAGTGCTAAGAGTGGTAAACGAAGTGGCAAAGTACAACAATTTTTGAGTCTTCGTGGTCCTAAAATGGAATATTTTGAGTAGGATGAGGGGAAATCATGAGTACTATTAAAAAAATAAAAAATTTAAAAGAGCTATCAACAGCAAATGATAGATTTGAGGGAGCACACCTGCTTTGTCCAGGCTGTGCACACTCTATCATTGTAAGAGAGTTGATGAACTGTACAGATGACAACTTGGTTGTCGGTTCAAATACAGGTTGTTTAGAGGTATCAACAGCAGTTTATCCTTATACATCATGGGATACATCATGGATTCATATTGGATTTGAAAATGCAGCTACAGCGATTGCAGGTGCAGAAGCAATGCATAAAGCAAGAAAGAGAAAAGGGACACTGAAAGACCCTGATGCTCCAGTAAAATTTGTTGCTTTTGGTGGAGATGGTTCTACTTATGACATTGGTTTTCAGTGGTTGAGTGGTGCCGTTGAGAGAGGGCATGATTTTACGTATATCTGTTTAGATAATGAAGTATATGCAAATACTGGTGGACAAAGAAGTTCTTCAACACCAATAGGTTCTTCATCAACTACTTCACCTGCAGGTCGTGTCAGCTATGGTGAAAAACAGCAGAAGAAGGATTTGGTAGGGATTATGGCTGCACATGGTGCACCTTATGTTGCACAGATGGCGCCAAATAAATGGAAAGATATGCTCAAAAAAATGCAAACAGCTTTGGCAACTGAAGGACCATGTTTCTTAAATGCCATTTCAGCTTGTACAACTGAGTGGAAGTTCCACGAAAAAGATACTATCGCTATTACGGATTTGGCGACAGATTCTCTTGTATTTCCATTATATGAAATTATCGATGGTAGAGAGTTAAATATCACATATCGTCCTAAAAACATCATCCCTGTAAAAGATTATCTAGGGGCTCAAGGTCGATTTAAACACCTGTTTAAACCACAGTGGGCAGATATTTTAGAGCAGTGGCAAAAAAATGTTGACGCTCAATGGGAATATCTCCAAAGAAGAGAAGAAGCAAGAGTATAATATCAGTGGGAATTTTCCCCTGATATTGTATGTTGAACAAGATGCATTTAAAAATAGCTTACCAAGGCGTTCAAGGCGCTTATTCTGAACAGGCGTGTAAAAGCGCATACCCCGATTATATTCCGATAGCATGTGAGAGTTTTCAAGAAGCGATGTGGCTTGTTGAACAAGGTGATGCTGATTTGGCTATGATTCCATTGGAAAATTCTACAGCAGGCCGTGTTGAAGAGATCTATCGGCTTATCCCCAAAATGGCTCTGCATGTTATCAATGAACATTTTGAACCAGTTGTGCATTGTCTATTGGGAACAAAAGATGCTGAAATAAAAGATTTACGATGTGTCGGTTCCCATCCTCAGGCATTGGCGCAGTGTCATAATAACATCTTGGAATTGAAGCTGGAAGCGATAGCCAAGCTCGATACTGCCGGAGCTGCAAAAGAGTTGGCTACCTATCATGATAAAACAAAAGGTGCGATAGCTTCCAAGTTGGCAGCAGAGATATATGGATTGAAGGTGCTAAAAGAGCATTTTGAGGATGTATCCGGCAATGTGACACGTTTTTTTGTGCTTTCCAATGAAAAAAAAGTTCCCATTTATCATGATAAAACTGCCTATGTGACATCATTGCTGTTTCAGGTACGTAATATCCCTGCTGCTTTGTATAAAGCATTGGGAGGATTCGCAACCAATGGTGTGAATATGTTGAAAATTGAGAGTTATTCACTTAAAGGAACACTGCAGGCTAGTCAATTTCATATCGATATAGATGGTCATCCTGAGGAATTTAAACTGAAACTTGCACTGGAAGAGTTGGCTTTTTTTGCGGATGAGGTAAGGATGCTTGGAACCTATGAAGCGCATACGTTTAGAGAGAGTTTTGAACATTAGATAGTAACGTGGTAGCAAAGAAAAGCGCGGTTCATCTGCGCGTGAGCCCTGCGCTGAGCAGTCACAGCGAAAGCGTAGCCTTGTGAGCTTAGCTCATAAGGTGTCATTAAAATAACAATATAAAGGAATTTACGATGCCAATGTTAGACAGTTTTATGGTTGACCATACACGTATGAAAGCACCAGCAACTAGAGTTGCAAAAACAATGAGTACACCATCAGGTGACAAGATAACAGTTTTTGATTTACGTTTTTATGAACCAAATAAAGACATGATGAGTGAGAAGGGTATCCATACCCTGGAACACCTTTTTGCAGGTTTTATCCGAGATCATCTAAATAGCAAAGATGTAGAAATCATCGATGTCTCACCGATGGGGTGTCGCACAGGATTTTATATGTCCCTGTTGGGAGAGCCAGCGCCTGAAAAAGTATCAACAGCGTGGAAAGAGGCGATGGAAGATGTCTTGGAAGTGAAAAGTCAGGATGATATCCCGGAACTGAACATCTACCAATGCGGTACCTGCAAGATGCACTCGCTAAAAGAGGCAAAAGAGATCGCCAGTGATATTCTCTCACATGAAATAGGTGTGATGGACAATGAAGCACTCAAGCTTGATGAAGATAAACTAGATGGGGCAACTTGCTAAAAACAAATGCCAACATGAGAGAGCGGGATCTTGCCAATATCTGGCATCCTTGCTCTCAAATGAAAGATTATGAAACCCTTCCTTTTATCCCGATAAAGTCAGGCAAAGGTGCTATCCTGACTGATTTTGATGATAATAATTATCTTGATGCGATCTCATCGTGGTGGGTCAATCTCTTCGGTCATGCCAATGCTTACATCAATGCCAAAATCAAAGAACAATTAGAAACCCTGGAACATGTCATATTTGCGGGATTTACCCATGAAAGCGGTATCCGTCTCGCTGAGCGTTTGGTGGCATTAACACCAGAGGGGCTGGATAAAGTTTTCTTTGCGGACAATGGCTCATCTGCTATAGAGATAGCCCTAAAAATGAGCTTTCAATACTACAAAAACCAAGGTGAGGTGCGCGATATCTTTATCTCACTGGAAAACTCTTATCATGGTGAGACGATGGGTGCTTTGGCGGTAGGGGATGTGGCACTTTATAAAGAGATCTATGGTGAGATTCTCATCCAAACAGTCCAGGCAAAATCCCCAGCGCTGGTCAGTGAAGAAGAGGCACTATCCTCTATGGAAAACCTCTTTAAAACCTATCATGACAAGGTAGCTGCGGTGGTCATAGAACCACTGGTACAGTGCGCGGGCAGTATGGCGATGTATGATGCAAGCTATATCACCAAACTCAAAAAACTTTGTGAAAAATATGGCATCTTTTTGATAGCTGACGAGATAGCTGTCGGTTTTGGTCGCACAGGGACGATGTTTGCTTGCCAACAGGCTGATGTGACACCTGATTTTCTCTGCCTATCCAAGGGCATCACTGGGGGATATTTGCCACTATCATGTGTGATGATGAGTGATGCTGTGTATGGCGCTTTTTATTGTGATTATGGTGAAGGGAAGTCATTTTTGGATTCACACAGTTATACGGGCAATGCTCTGGCGTGTGCTGCTGCCAATGCCACGCTGGATATCTTTGAAGATGAAAACATTATCGAGAAAAATAAGCGTAAAATAAAAGAGCTCTCTATCATGATAGCACCTTTTAAATCCCTGCCCAATGTCAAAGAAGTCAGACAGCGCGGTATGATCGCTGCCATAGAACTACAAGGGTATAAGAGCGAGGAGAGAGTAGGGCTAACAATCTATCAATACGCCTTAAAACATGGGGTTTTACTTCGTCCACTTGGAGATGTGGTCTATTTTATGCCTCCTTATATTATCACTGATGAGCAGATGCAGAGGATGGTTGATATTGCCTATCAGGCTATCACTTCTTTGGATTGAGTGTTTTGAACAAACAGACTTATGAACGACTTTTGCAGCCGTTTTACGGCGCAGCCTTAGTGAATAAGTCTGTTTGTTCAGAACACTCGATTAAAGTTATTTTTATAGTTTGACGATATAATTACGACATAGTTATTATTATATCGTCAATAGGAGAAAAAATGAAAATAGCAATACCGGTTAAAACAAACAGGGAAAATCCAGCAATATCACCACTTTTTGGTAAAGCAAAATGGTTTGCATTTGTAGAAGATGGCAAAGTGTCCATAGAGAAAAGTCCCATTCCAGATGGACGTGCAGTCATAGAGTGGTTTTTAAAAAGTGGTGTTGATACGATTGTAATGCAAGAGATGGGCAATGGCCCATACAATATGATCAAATCACATGGCGGTATCAAAGTGTATCATGCAGGATTTGATCGTATTACGCTAGATGAGGTACTTGAAAAGTTTAACAATGGTACTATGAGCGCATTGGATGATGCAGCGATGCAAAGTATCTTAGCACATCATGAAAGTAAACATACCCATGGTCATGATCATCATGGAGAGGGGCATGGGCATCATCACCACCACTAAACAGATAGTGCGATTTTATCTGGAAGGTTTTCAAAGCATGAAAGTCGGCAGAAAACTCTGGGGTATTCTTGCGATTAAGCTGTTTATCTTTTTTGTTGTTATGAAACTTCTCTTTTTCCCCAATATCCTGGAAGAAAATTTTGCAAATGACAGCCAAAGAGCAGAACATGTACTCAACAATCTAACACAAGGAAAAAAATAATGGAACATTTGGTTGACTGGTCAAGGGCACAATTTGCTTTGACCGCTTTATATCACTGGCTTTTTGTGCCTTTGACTTTGGGACTCTCATTTATCGTTGCTATCATGGAGACGATTTATGTCAAAACCGGCAACCCCGAATGGAAAAAAATCACAAAATTCTGGATGACGCTTTTTGCTATCAATTTTGCGATTGGCTTGGCAACGGGTATCATCATGGAGTTTGAGTTTGGGACAAACTGGTCCAACTACTCATGGATTGTGGGGGATATCTTCGGTGCACCACTGGCGATTGAGGGGATCATGGCATTTTTTATGGAGTCAACCTTCTTTGCCGTGATGTTTTTTGGCTGGGACAAAGTCAGCAAAAAGATGCACCTGCTTTCTACCTGGCTTGTGGCAATAGGATCAAATCTCTCAGCTCTTTGGATACTCATCGCCAATGGCTGGATGCAACATCCAGTCGGCATGGAATTTAATCCAGACACAGCACGTTTTGAGATGCAAAATTTCTGGGATGTTGTCTTTAATCCCAATGCTTCATCAAAGTTTTTGCATACAGTCGGTAACGGTTATGTGATGGGTTCTTTATTTGTTGTAGGTATTAGTGCCTGGCTCATACTCAAAGGCAAAGATAGTATCAATGCTAAAAAAAGTATTTTGGTTGGTGCGACGTTTGGTTTTATTACGACGATATTTATTATCATGACAGGTGATGAATCAGCACATCAGGTAGCACTTTCCCAACCTACAAAACTGGCAGCGATGGAAGGTCTGTATGATGGGGGCAAAAGAGAAGGTATCATTGCCGTAGGACAACTCAATCATCATAAAAAGATAGGAGACGACCAGGAAGAGTTTTTTTGGAAGATAGAGATTCCTGGTGCTTTATCCTTTCTGGGGTTTCATGATTTCAATGCGTTTGTACCCGGTGTGGACGATTTGATAAACGGCAACAAAGCCTTTGGCATCGAAAGTGCCAAGAGCAAGATTGAAAAAGGAAAAATAGCGATAAAATCACTCAAAAGTTATAAAGAAGCGCAAAAAGCAGGTGATGAAGCTACCATGAAAAGTGCATTGCTTGATTTTCGTACATATGAAAAATATTTTGGTTATGGATATTTGAAAGATGTTAAAGATATCATTCCTCCTATTACCTTGACATTTTATAGTTTTCATCTGATGGTAGGGCTGGGCACATGGTTTTTGTTGCTCTTTTTTCTCATCTTGTACTTTTCGATGGCCGGTAAACTGGATGATAAAAAAAATCTCCTTCGTTTAGCAATTTTTTCAATCCCGCTTGGATATCTTGCCGGTGAACTGGGATGGGTTGTTGCAGAAGTAGGCAGACAGCCATGGGCGATCTTTGAGATGCTGCCCACAGGTATGGCGACTTCTCAAATCAGTACAGCGGCTGTGCAGACGACATTTTGGCTCTTTGCCCTGATCTTTACCGCTTTGCTGATCGCAGAGATCAAGATCATGCTCACACAGATAAAAATCGGCATAAAGGAGGAAGCATAATGGGAAATCTATCACTGTTAACACTACAGGAATATTGGTGGTTTTTAGTGGCGGTTCTTGGTGGATTGTTTGTTTTTATGTCCTTTGTACAAGGTGGACAGGTACTGCTAAATAAGCTAGGGCGTACAGAAGAAGAAAAAGATGTGATCATCGCCTCTTTGGGAAGAAAATGGGAGCTGACTTTCACCTCTCTTGTCATGTTCGGCGGGGCTTTGTTTGCTGCTTTTCCATTGTTTTATGCGGTGAGTTTTGGCGGAGCCTATTATGTCTGGATGGCGATTCTGTTTTGTTTTATCGTACAGGCTGTTTCCTATGAATACCGCAAAAAGCCCAATAACTTTTTAGGCCAGAAGATATATGAATTCTTTTTGCTGATCAATGGATCACTGGGAATCATCCTCATAGGTACCGCACTTGGCACACTCTATACAGGTGGGCACTTTATCAAAAATGATATGAATCTATCAGCGTGGACCTCGCACTGGTATGGACTGGAAGCGGTTTTAAATCCTTTTAATGTCATCTTTGGGTTGACACTGTTTTTTCTGGCACGCGCACAGGCGAGCCTCTATTTTATCAACAATATCGCAGAACCTGTCATCGTGCAAAGAGCAAAAAATCAACTCAGAATCGATGCTCTGTTTTTTCTGGGATTTTTTATCATGGTAGCAGTGATGTTGCTTTTGATGCCTGGTATCGGCTATCATGATCATCAGTTTGAAGTCATCAATTATAAGTTTTTACACAATCTGTTAGCAAATCCTACCATTGTGCTGGGTCTGCTTTTGGGTGTGGTATTGGTGTTGTATGCCTTTTACAGTACGCTTTTTAAAGGTTCCCTGAAAGGTATCTGGTTTAGTGGAATCGGCACCGTTATGAGCGTGGTCAGTCTGCTTTGTCTGCTTGGATTTAATCAGACGGCTATCTACCCCTCGCTGAGTGATATTCAAAGTTCTTTGAGTATTGAAAATGCCTCAGGGAGCCACTATACTTTGAGTGTGATGAGTTATGTATCACTGGCAGTGCCAGTTGTATTGGGATATATTTACCTGGTGTGGAGATCTATGGACAAAGAAAAAATCACAAGTGAAGAGATCGAATCTGATCATCATCACTATTAGGAGAGATAAATGGAAACGATTGATTATGGAAGTGGTATATTGTGGTATATGTTGTGGCCGATTGTGATCTATGTGAGTTATAAGTTTGTAGCACTCAATGTGGAACATTTGGAAGAGAATATTGAAAAAGATTGAAAAGATCAATATACTAATGTTTAAAACAAAATACTATATATCGGGGTTGATGGCAGCATTTTTGTTAAGTGCCTGCAGTGATCATCATGATAGTGTACATTATGATGGCGGGGCACTGCTTAAAGAGAAGTGTGCTGCCTGTCATAACTTGTCGATGCCTCCCAAGACATTTCAAGATGAAAAAGCACCGCCCATGATGGCAGTAGCATTTCATGTTAAAGATTTTATGAAGGTAGCAACTGCCAGTGATAAAAAACCAAAATTCATTGAATTTTTTCAAGAGTATGTACTGCATCCTTCGGCTGAAAAATCTTTTTGTGATAAAGAGAGTTTGGCTTCTTATGGTGTGATGCCTTCACAGGAAGGCAAGGTGAGCAAAGAGGAAGTGGGTGCCATAGCAGAGTATGTTTATACCTATTATGATGAAGAGAAATTTTTGGCACAGATGCAGGCCAAGGCGAAATTTGATGTTTTGCCGCTGGGTGAACAGATTATGACAAAAAATGGATGTAAAAACTGCCATAGTATTGACAAACCCAAGGCCGGTCCATCTTTTAGGATGATTGCCAAGCGGTCAGATACTGAGATAAAGCAAGTCATCTTGCATGGCAGCAAAGGCAAATGGAAAGGCTTTGAAAAAGCGATGATGCCGCCATTTAAGCAATTGAATGATCAGGATATCGATGTTTTGGTCAAGTGGATAAAGTCGCTTTAGTGCGTCCTGTTTTTGATGAGTTCTTTGAGCTCATCGATATCTTCTTTGGTTGCAAGACCAAGTTCATCAACAATGGCTTTGATTTTATTTCTGAGTTCGCTCTCGATCTCATCTTTTTGCACTTGTGCTTTGTTTAGTGTATCTGCAGCACTCTCTTTGATCTCTTCTTTGGATTCTTCACCTTTTGTGATAAGCTCGTCAAACTGATCTGAAAAACGCTCTTTTAGAAGGAGTGCTCCTCCTAAAAGTGTGTAGAGAAAATCTTTTGACTTGTCATCATTCACGATGCATCCTTGTCCACATAACAAAACTTGTACCCGCGTCTTCTAATAGTCTCGATACACTTGATACCCAGATTTTTATCGAGTTTTTGGCGAATAGCATTGATCGAAGTCTCTACAACATTTGGCGTAATGAACTCCGGTTCTTCCCAGATGGCATTGAGCAGTCTGTCTTTGGAGATGACCTGATTTTTGTGTTCAGCCAAATAGACCAGTATATCAAAAGGCTTTCCTTTGATTTCGATCTCTTTGTCTTTGTATGAGGTTTTTTCTTCACCGATATCGATCGTTAATTTACCGATCTTGATACGGTTGTCTATGGTTCTTCTCAGTTTCGCTTCAACACGTGCTGCGATGAGATCTGTCTCAAACGGCTCTTTGATAAAGTCATCTGCACCTGCTTTTAAAAAAGATATTTCTGTATCTTTATCATTGATAATCGATAAAACAAGCAATGGCACTTTGAGTGACTTTGAAATTTTGGTAATGAATTTTTTGGTTTTGTTGTATTCTAAATCATAATCCAGCAAGATAAGATCATAGTTTCTAAATCGTAAAAAATTTGAACTATCGTCTATATCGTATGAATCATCAACGATCACTTTGAGTGAGGTTGCGATTGCTTTTGTTAAATCTTCATCTACACCTATGGATAAAATTCTCATATTGCTCCCTAGCAAATTAATTCTTAAAAGTAATAGAAGAAGATAACAGAAGTTTGTTTAAATAACAATTTAATAGGATTTTTAATATTTATAATCAACAACTTTTGAAGTAAGTGCCACCGTTTTGATAAAAGATATAATATCTTGATGAAAAGGATGTTTTGCATAAATATCTAAATCTTCTTTACTGTTAAAATCGGTCAAAAGTGCTAAATCATACGCCCGATCCTCTTGAGCAAAATTGATGCCGACTTCGATATTTTTTAACACATCTATATGCTCTTTTAGTGTTAAAAGTCTCTGTTTTACCTGTTCACAGTTTTCCAGACTATTGTCTTCAAGTTTGAAAAATACGATATGTTTAACCATGTTGATTCCTTAATAAAGCTTTTTGATATTCTGCTGGATAGTTGAGATTTGTGAAAATTTCATTATCCGAAAAATCAATGTATTGTATAGAAAATTCTTCTAAAAGGGAAGATAGTTTATAGGCTTTTTGTGCTGCTTTTTCTATCATGACAGGCAAAACCTCTTTTTTGTAGAGAGCGCACAAAGGTTCTGCGCCATTGCTACTTTTTGCTACAGTTGCCCAGGCTGTAGTGTCTCTTTTTTGTAGCATTTTTTCAAAATGGCTGTTTTCAAAAAAAGGGGTATCCACACTCAAAACAAAGATTTCATTACACTGCAACTGCTCAAAAACTGAGATCAGCCCGATGAGGGGTGCGTTATCTTTGTAGTGAGGATTGTCCTCTATAAAGTTGGCATCAAAGTTAAATTTGTCGCGACTTTTACAGGAGATATACACTTCTTTAAAATGGGTTTTAAATTTATCAAGTTGATATTGTGTAAGTGATGGAGCATCGCCAAAAGGCAGAAGCGCTTTGTCTTCTCCCATACGGCGGCTTTTTCCACCTGCAAAAATGATGCAGGGGATGTCGTGCATGTTAGAGATCTCTTGGATCGGTGATCTTGCCTGTGATGGCAGAAGCTGCTGCTACAGCTGAGTTTGCCAGGTATATCTCAGAACTTCTAGCACCCATACGCCCTACAAAGTTACGATTGGTTGTCGAGATACAACGCTCGTCATCGCCGAGTATGCCCATGTAACCACCCAGACAGGCACCACAGGTAGGATTGCTCACGACAGCACCCGCATCGATGAGGATATCGATAAGACCCTCTTTTTCTGCCTGTTTGAGGATTTTTTGTGTGGCAGGTGTCACGATCATCCGTGTTCTTTTAGAGACTTTCTTGCCTTTCATGATAGAAGCAGCGATACGAAGATCTCCCAATCGTCCATTGGTGCAAGAACCGATAAAGACTTGATCGACTGTCAAATCATCTGCCACTGCCTGGCTGATGGATTTGCCATTTGACGGCAGGTGTGGATAGGCGATGACTGGTTCAAGTTTGCTCACATCTATCTCGATGGTTTTGACGTATGTCGCATCTGCATCTGAGTAGTGGTACTTTGGCTCCTGGCGTAGATCTTTATCTGCCAAAAATGCTTTGGTAACGTCATCGACTGCTACGATACCGCTTTTTGCACCTGCTTCGATTGCCATATTGCAAAGGCTGAAACGATCATCCATATCCAGATACTGTATGGTATCACCCGTAAACTCCAGTGTTTGATAGAGTGCGCCATCTACACCGATTTGACGGATGATTTCGAGGATGAGATCCTTTCCGTAGATGTGTTTACCCGGTTTGCCTGTGAAGATCACTTTGATCGACTCTGGCACGCGAAACCAGTTGCCTCCGGTAATCATCGCAAAGGCAAGATCAGTAGAACCCATCCCTGTAGAAAAAGCTCCCAATGCCCCATGTGTACAGGTATGCGAGTCTGCACCGATGATCACATCACCTGGGACTACAAGCCCTTTTTCTGGTAAAAGTGCGTGTTCGATACCCATGTCTTTTTCATCAAAAAAGAGTTTTAAATCATGTTCATAAGCAAATTCACGGCTGATTTTGGCTTGATTGGCTGATGCAATATCTTTGGCAGGGATGAAGTGATCCATGACGATAGCAAAATTATCCGGTTTGGCAAGTTTCTTTGCGCCACTTTCTTTAAATGCCCGTATGGAGATAGGAGTGGTGATGTCATTTCCGATGACCATGTCGATGTCACAGCGGATGATTTCGCCTGCTTTGACTTCTCTTCCGACATGCTCGCTAAATATTTTTTCTGTGATGGTTTGTCCCATAAGCTTTGTCCTCTAACTGTTAAATTGTCGTGATAATAGCTAAAAAGGGTATAAAATCTACTTAACTTTTCTCAGATAAACCGTAAAATCATGTGGTAGGTAACCACTCTTTGTGATGACTTCACAGTTAAATTTTTTCGCAAAGTGTTTGATCTCCTGAGGGAGAAAATAGTTAAAACTGCGGCTCTCATCTTTGCCGTAGGGGAGGTTAAAGACAAAACCTTTTTTGGCTTGCGCAAAACAACGCTCGATGAAAAGATAGGTCTCAAAACGGTTAAGGATATTCATAGAACCGCTGGCGATATAGAAGTCTGCCATGTCTAATGGATCATTTAAAATATCTTTTATCATGATAGATTGAAAGGTGCGCTCTTTGGCTATCTTAACATTTTCTTCTACGATATCATATCCTATATAATGTATATCATGATAGTCAGAGACAAAGGTATAAAAGTCACCAAATCCACATCCTGCATCTATCATGATATCTTTATCTTCTATATCACTGTGGATGAGCTCGTGGATGATTTCAAAGCGTTTTATCTGAGAGTAATCATCATGCCAGTTGAGACCTTTGGCATTGGCTCCATGTTTTTTGAGGGCATTTTTGTAAAATGTATCGTTGTTGATTCTTGGCATAAAATAATTGTATCAACATATGTTATACTACTTGCTGAAAATATAAAAAGGGGTGGGTGGATGGAGTTTATTCCTTTTGGAAAACAATGTATAGAAGAAGACGACGTCAGAGCAGCGGTAGAAGCATGTTATGCTGATTTTTTGACCACTGGACCAAGGGGAAAAATCTTTGAAAAAGCATTTGCTGATTATTGTGATGTCAGATATGCTGTGGCTGTTTCCAGTGGTACAGCGGCACTGCACTTGGCGTCGATTGGACTTTTAAATGAGGGTGATCTTGTACTTACCACTGCCAATTCATTTGTAGCCACTTCCAATGCAATCTTGTATGTCGGAGCCAAACCTATTTTTATCGATATCACACAAGATGGCAATATAGACTTGGATTTATGTGAAAAAGCACTGCAGGAAAATCCCAATATCAAAGCGCTTTATGGTGTTGCCTTTTCAGGCAATATGCTGGATCAGCAAAAGTTGCAGGCACTGAGAGATAGATACAATATCATCATCCTTGAAGATTGTGCCCATGCGCTGGGTGCTGTCAAAGATGGTATAGTCTCAGGCAGCTGTCAAAATAGTGATGTATCGATATTTTCTTTTCATCCAGTCAAGCATATTACGACCGGAGAAGGCGGGATGATCACAACCAACTCCACAGCATTGTATGAAAAACTGTTGCTTTTAAGAAATCACGGCATGGATAAAAAAGGAGAAATTGCGCCTTGGTATAGTGAGATGACACAGCTGGGATATAACTACCGTTTAACGGAGTTTCAGTCTGCTTTGGGGCTCTCTCAGTTACATAAAGTGGAAGGTTTTTTAGAAAAAAGAAGAGCGATAGCCAAGCGTTATCATGATAGTTTTGATGGCACAAATATTAAAGCTTTGTACCCTTATGATAGCAGTAGCGCTTATCATATATTTGTAGTGCGTGTTGATTTTGGAGCACTTTCCATCACGAAAAAAGTATTTTTTGAAAAAATGCTGGAGAAAAATATCGGGTTGTATGTACATTATATCCCTATCAACCAACATCCATTTTACAAAGAACTTGGTTACCTGGATAAAGATACACCGATGACACAACGATACTATGAAGAGGCAGTTTCTTTGCCGATGTATCCCTCACTGAGCCCAGAAGAACAGGCGTATGTGCTAGATGCATTTTGGGAAGTGTATAGAAAAAGTCTTATTGCGTGAGAAAAAGGTAGTAGGATTATCCTCTTAAGTTATGAAAATTTTTATCTGTTTGATGTTGCAGTAGCAGTTTAATACTGCTACATGGCATAGAATTTGCTTTAAATAATTTAATTATCACGATAGGAGCGACAATGTTCAACGGAAAAAATATACTCATTACTGGTGGTACGGGAAGTTTTGGTAAAAAATTTACCCAAACACTTTTACGAGATTACACACCCAACAAAATTATCATCTACTCACGAGATGAACAAAAGCACTTTGAGATGGCGCAGGAGTATAAGCAAAAATGTATGCGTTTTTTTGTAGGAGATGTGAGGGATTTTAAGCGTTTGAAAAAGGCGATGCGTGGAGTGGACTATGTCATTCATGCGGCGGCGATGAAGCATGTAGATATAGCGGAATACAACCCGATGGAGTGCATCAATACCAATATCCACGGGGCAGAGTATGTCATCGATGCGGCGATTGATGCTGGGGTGAAAAAAGTGATTGCACTCTCTACGGATAAGGCGGCAAATCCTATCAATCTCTATGGTGCTACAAAACTGGCTTCAGACAAACTTTTTGTTGCAGCAAATAATATGGTAGGTGATCACGAGATAGAGTTTTCAGTTGTACGGTATGGCAATGTTATCGGCTCTAAAGGCTCCGTTGTTCCTTTTTTCAAAAAGCTTTTAAATGAAGGTAGAGAAGAGTTGCCCATCACAGATGAGCGCATGACACGTTTTTTAATCACACTTCAAGAGGGTGTGGATTTTGTGATTAAAAACTTTGCGAGAATGCAAGGTGGGGAGATCTTTGTCCCTAAGATTCCTTCTATGCGGATGATTGATCTGGCGATGGCGATGAGTGGTGATAAGCCTTATGAAGTTATCGGGATAAGACCAGGTGAGAAGCTACATGAGGCGATGATTACAAAAGAAGATTCTTTGAGAACAGTGGAATTTGACGACCATTATGTGATAAAACCAACGATTCAGTTTACAAAGGCTATCGATTTTACGATCAATGCTCTCGGTGAGCGTGGGCGAGATGTGGAGGATGGGTTTGAGTATGCATCCGATACCAATGATGAGTGGCTTGAAAAAGAGAAGTTTTTGGCTTTGGAAGACGCATGAGCGTGGCAGTAAAGTTTTCAATTCCTTATGGAAAACAGACCATATCCCAAGATGATATCGATGCGGTAACCGAAGTCATGAGCGCACCACTTCTGACAACAGGCCCAAAGGCAAAATCTTTTGAAGAGGCTGTGGCTTCTTACTGTGGAGCAAAATATTGTGTGGCTGTGTCAAATGGTACGGCGGCACTGCATCTAGCTTCTTTAGCACTTTTAAAAAAAGATGACTTGGTACTTACAACACCAAACTCCTTTTTGGCCACTTCAAACGCTATACTTTATGTGGGTGCGAAACCGATATTTGTAGATATCATGCGTGAAGGCAATATTGACTTGGATTTGTGCGAAAAAGAACTACAAAAAAATCCAAAAATAAAAGCTATTTATGCAGTATCATTTTCAGGGAAGATGGTCAATCAGGAAAAATTAAAAGCCTTAAAAGAGAAGTATGGTGTCATTATCCTGGAAGACAATGCCCATGCTATTGGCGCAACAAAGGATGGTGTTAAGGCAGGAAGCTGTAAAAATAGTGACTGTTCTATCTTCTCTTTTCATCCTGTGAAAAATATGACAACAGGTGAGGGCGGTGCCATCACGACTAATTCCAAAGAGTTGTATGAGAAGTTACTGATGTTAAGAAACCACGGTATGGTCAAAACAGCTGATATGGCTCCTTGGGAGTACGAGATGAGAGCGTTAGGGTTTAACTATCGTATTACGGATTTCCAGTGTGCTTTTGGGATCAGCCAACTACAAAAAATAGATGGGTTTTTAGAAAAAAGAAGGGCTATCGCCAAGCGCTATCATGATAGCTTTGAAAATACATCTATTAAACCACTGTATGACTTTGATGAGGGAAGTGCCTATCATCTTTTTGTGGTGCGTGTTCCTTATCATGACAAGAGAGAACTATATGAAAAATTGATTGCTAAAGGAGTGGGTGTACAACTGCACTATATCCCTATCAATAAACAGCCTTACTATAAAGAGTTAGGTTATGGTGATGAATATACTCCTGTGATGGATAAATACTATGAAGAAGCGTTGTCACTTCCTATTTATCCACTTTTGAGTGTAGGTGAGCAGGAGTATGTTATCATGTGTTTGAAAGATATGTTATAATTTGCTTAGAATTATAAAAAGGTTGTATTTTGTTAAAAGAGATTGAAAAATATGGCTAAATGTGTAGCCATTATCCCTGCCCGAGGTGGAAGCAAGCGAATTCCCAAAAAAAACATCAAATCCTTTTTTGGAAAGCCACTCATAGCATACTCCATAGAAACAGCACTAAAATCAAAACTTTTTGAAAAAGTAGTCGTTTCAACGGATGATGAAGAGATAGCTAACGTGGCAGAAAAATATGGGGCTGAGGTGTTGAATCGTTCTAAAGAGTTGGCGGATGACTTTACAGGTACGGGTGAAGTGGTGGCGCATGCACTTGGTATCTATCCTGGATATGACTACTGTTGTACAATCTATGCTACTGCGCCACTGCTGCAAGTGAAGTATCTGCAAGAAGGATTTGAAAAACTTAAAAAATCAGATGCCATCAATGCTTTTTCAGCCACTTCGATGCCTTTTCCGATTCAGCGGACTTTTAAGCTAACAGAAGATGGACGATGTGAGATGTTTACACCAGAACACTATATGAGTCGTAGTCAGGACTTGGAAGAAGCATATCAAGATGCTGGTCAGTTTTATTGGGAAAAACTTGGGAAAAGTAGTGATGAGATAATGTTTGGCAAAGATTCTCTACCTATCATTTTGCCACGGCATTTGGTACAAGATATCGACACTATGGAAGATTGGAAAAGGGCTGAAATGATGTATAGAGTAGTCAATGAAAATTCTTTTTAGAGCAGACTCCTCAAGCCAGATAGGACTTGGGCATATCATGCGAGATTTGGTTTTGGCTGAGCAGTTCGAAGGTGATGAAGTGATGTTTGCTTGTCAGGAGTTAGATGGGCATATCATGGATAAGATACCTTATCCTATCATGATACTGCCCTCTATGGATGTTGATGCACTTATCATTATAGTCAAGCAAGAGCAGATAGATATGCTTGTGATTGACCATTATGGTATCGCTTATGAAGATGAAAAGCGGATAAAAGAGGAGACGGGTGTGAAGATATTTGTCTTGGATGATACCTACGAGAGGCACTTTTGTGATGTGTTGTTAAATCATAATATCTCTGCCAATGCAGATCGTTATCATGACAAGGTACCTACAGGGTGTGAACTTCGATGTGGTAGTCAATATACACTGATTCGAGATGAGTTTAAAAAAGTAAAAGTATTGCCCAGAAAGAAAAATGTAAACCCAACTGTTTTTATTGCTATGGGTGGGTCTGATCATAGCGGTATAACATTAGAGATATTGAAGATATTGAAACTTTATAAAGAGATTCAAGTGATTGTTGTGACAACTTCTTCTAATAAGAAGTTAAAACAGTTAAAACAATTTGCGTATTTATATAAATGGGTAGAGCTTCATGTGGATACAGATGAGATGGCTAAGCTGATGCAAAAAAGTGATCTTGCTATCGTGACACCTAGTGTGATTGTACATGAAGTATTGTATCTCAAGAAGCCATTTATCGCTATAAAAACGGTGGAAAATCAAGATGATATTTATCAGTATTTGAGAAAGAAGAGGTTTCATGTTGTTTCAAAATTATCTCATACAAATAGAATCCTAAAGAAAGTCTTATGAAAGTAGCTATCTTGACAACGCAAAACCAGTGGTTTGTATCTTATGCTCAGAAACTGCAAGAGCAGATAAGTGCTGAGATGTTTTTTACACATGAAGAGATAGAAGGGTGTTATGATATCGTTTTTATACTATCTTATCATCGTATCATTCCTGAGAGATTTTTAAGCAGACATAAACACAACATCGTGGTACATGCAAGTGATTTACCCTGTGGAAAAGGGTGGGCACCACTGTTTTGGCAAGTCTTAGAGGGGAAAAATAATATCGTTTTTTCTATGTTTGAAGCGGGTAGTGGGGTCGATGATGGGGATATCTATATGCAAAAAACCATGCATTTAACAGGATATGAATTAAATGCATCATTGCGCCGTAAACAAGCGGAATTTACATTAGCCATGTGTATGGATTTTTTGGCAAATTACGAACGTCTAAAAAAACCGGTAAAACAAGTGGGTGAAGAGACTTTTTATGAAAAAAGAACACCAAAGGATAGTGAACTGGATATCGATAAAAGTATCAAAGAACAGATAAATCTTTTAAGAATAGTGAGTAATGAAGAATATCCTGCTTTTTTTATGCTAGATGGGCATAAATATATATTAAAGATAGAGGAAGAAGATGCAAATAGCTGATTTTAAATTGGGCGAAAAGGTGTTTATCATCGCTGAATTAAGTGCTAATCACAATGGTGATTTGGAAGTCGCAAAGCAGACAATAAGGGCAGCAAAAGAGGCAGGTGCCGATGCGATAAAATTGCAAACTTATACCGCAGATACTATTACCCTTAACTCTGACAAAAAAGATTTTATCATCAAGGGTGGAACTTTATGGGATGGTAAAACTTTGCATGCTTTATATGAAGAAGCATACACTCCATGGGAATGGCACAAAGCACTTTTTGAAGTAGCAAAAGAGGAGGGGTTATATTGTTTCTCTTCTCCTTTTGACAAAACCGCCGTGGATTTTCTCGAGCAGTTTGACCCACCTGCTTATAAAATTGCCTCTTTTGAGATAACAGACTATGAACTGGTGCGCTACACAGCAAGCAAAGGTAAACCTGTCATCATCTCCACAGGTATTGCCACAGAGCAAGAGATAGAAGATGTAGTCGCTATCTGCAGAGAAGTCGGCAATGAAGAGATAATTTTACTCAAATGCACTTCTGCTTATCCAGCCCCTTTAGAGGATGCCAACCTTATCATGATAGAGGATTTGGCAAAACGATATGGGGTTGTTACTGGATTTTCAGATCATACTTTAGGGATTACTGCACCTATCGCGGCGGTGGCACTTGGAGCCAAAGTGATAGAAAAACATTTTATCCTTGATAAGTCTATCGGTGGACCTGATGCAGATTTTAGTCTTGATAAAAAAGAGTTTTCGCAGATGGTGAAGGCAGTGCGAGATACCGAGAAACTGCTGGGTAAAGTGGACTATAGTATGACTGAAAGAAAGCAGAAATCACGACAATTTGCCAGAAGTCTGTATGTAGCTAAAGATATCAAAAAAGGAGAAGTTTTTACAGAGGAAAATGTACGTTCTGTGAGACCTGGGTATGGCTTACATCCTAAGCATTTTAAAGACGTTTTAGGTAGGAGGGCAAAAAGGGATTTAAACTTTGCGACAGCACTTGATTTAAAAGACATAAACATGGCATAAAAATTGCTAGTTAAAATTAAAATACTTAATTTTGGAGCAATGTATGTCAAGACCTTCCATAGAAGACCAAGCTATACAAACCTATCATGATAATATCGATTATCTGGAGAAACACCAACCACGACTTTTTAAACAACTCTCGGACTTTGAAGTAGCTTTGGATAAAGGTTTTTATGAAGAGAAGTATGAATTAGAGTATAAAAATGAATGTTATTTTGATGTAAAATAGTTATCTAGTGGAAAATACTTTTATGGGG
>JANTGR010000022.1 GCA_024762875.1 Sulfurospirillum sp. | reverse complement strand
GACGATAAAAACGGTTTTACAGATTTTTTCAAAACACTTGACAAACAGACGCACAGTTTCGATGGAGAGGTCTTGCTCGTACATGGTGACTCACACTACTTTAAGATTGATCAGGCTATGTATGATAAAGATGGCGCTATCACTCATAATTTTACCAGACTTGAAACATATGGAGATACAGAAAATAGCTGGGTAGAGATGAACGTAGATCCAAATGCAAAACCAGCCTTTAGCTTTAAACCTATTGTCTTAAAAGCTATTAAAAAATAACAGAAATTATTTAGGTATTTCTCTTTCATTGACAAGGATTATAACAAACTTCTTATCTGATAGCCATGAACCACTTTAAAAATAAGGTGGTTCTTAGTTTGTTGATCTACGCTGTTTCATAAATCTCTTTCTCTCTAGCAATAAGTATATCACCTAAGTAGAAGTAAGCCTCTTTCCATGCCTCTAGTATATCATCTGTCGCTGCATCACCTAGCACCTCTTTGATTGCTCCCAGTAAAGAGACTCCAACCATTGGATAATGCTCTGGTTTTACATCTGTTTTCACATGTCTTTGCGCCATACTTTCAACTGCTTTGCCCAAAACTTCAAGATTATCCATATTGCTTGCATAAGCAACAATCGCTGCTGCCAGTTTTTTGTGTTGATCTTCTGGTGCTTCACCAAAAAGTGCTTTTGTTTCAGGATAATCCCTAAACAGTATGTCGTACATTTTTGTAGTAATGGCTTCACCATGTTCTGTCAGTACGGGTGCTGTGGCCTTACAAATTTCAATTGTTTTTTCTGATAGTCCCACTATTATTCCTTATATTTTATTTTATATCTTCATGCATTATGTGAATAATATCAAAATTTGTGTATTAAGTATACATATATATGTATACTTTTTAATCAACAATTTAATATACAAACTTAGAGTATCACCCTAAAGAGACTGCCTATTCCTTTTTTAGAATCTATCTTCAAACTCCCTCCATGCATCGTCACACTGTTTTTAACAATGCTAAGTCCTAGTCTAAAGCCATGGATTTTTTTGTTTCGGGATATATCTACTCTGCAAATTTATCTGTGATCTTTTGGAACTGTTTTTCATCTATACTGATGCCTGCATCTTTGATGACAAATAGATCTATATCATTTTTTATTGTACTCTTTGATCTTCCCGCTTTTCACATTGCGGATATAGTATCGCACAACCTTGTTGGGGTATTTATCTATGATTGCTTTATAAACATAGGGATCTTTTTCGCCACTGTCTCCAAACATGATCCATCGTATATTGGGGTAAAGTTTGATGAGTCTTTCTATCTTTTTGGTTTTATACGCAAACTGGTCTATCAGAGGGTCTTTATTCTCTCCATGTGCTTTTTTTAAGATAAGCGTATGCTTTGGAAAATGGTGCAAATCTAAAAATTTTTCAACAGGAGTAAAGAGCTGTTGTGGTGAACCCGAAAGGATAAACAGTGTACTGGGTGCATCTTTAGGATTGTGTGAAAGGATTTTTTCAAAACGCGCTTGCATGGTAGGTACGACATTTCTCTGTTTATAGTTTTTAAACAGTATATTGATGCCAAGTTTGATTTTATGGGTTACATTGGAGACGATGATCGTATCATCAAAATCCGATATGATACCTATCAACGGTGTTGCGTCTATAACTGTTATGTTACTCTCCTTGGAAACTGGATTGCCTGCTATGTTCAAATCAACTTTCCTGTAACCCATTTTAAGAGATTTTTGGGTCTTGATATCAAACTCAAAGTATCCTTCATCATCCCCTTTTGTCTTAAAATTTTCATGGTTTAAAGAGGCTACAATTACCCCACTCTCTATCTCATCACTCTCTAACTGCCGCATTCTTCTCCACAGATTTCTAAACCACCCATCCTCAGTTGTGACCTTTTGAAAGTGTTTCTTTTTTACCATTCTTCCCTGTATGATGACATGATGTGCATTGCCATAAGCATGATAGAGTTCTATGTTGTCTTTGGCTTGAAGGGTGATGGTTATAAAAAGTATCATGATAGGAGCAAAAATAATTTTTTTTAACATACAGGTACCTCTCTTTGATCTCTAGAGTATAGTATTTTAAGATGAAATGAACATGAAAAGAGTTAACACAAGTCTGTGATATTTGCATTTTAAGCCATAGATAAGCAAGTGCATGTCATAATACTTACTTAACAGTAAGTAAGTAGGAGCAGCCATGGCTAAACCATCTAAAAAAGAGTTGATTCTCACCAAAGCAAAAGAGCATTTTGCCCATTATGGCTACGAGCAGACAAGCTTAGAGTCGGTTGCCACAGTGTGTGAGATCACCAAACCCGCGATTTATTATCACTTTAAAGACAAACTTGATCTGTATAAGGCAGTGATTTGTCCCGAGTTTTCTGCTATCGCAGAACATATAGAAGAGCAGACTACCCAGGGAGATGCCACCCAAAGAATAGAGAGTTATATCCGCACTTTTGGGTCATTTTTAGTAACAAATCCCGAGTTTTCCGCGATTTTTGCCAGAGAGATGGCAAGTGGTGGGGCATCGATGCCAGATGCTTGCATCAAGCAACTCTCTCGTACGCTTGTACAACTTATCTCTATCTTGAAGGCAGGTGAGAGGGAAGGTACATTTGAAAAGACACATCCGTTTTTGATACAGATGATGATTGTTACTACTCTCACCTCTTACAATACCACCAACCCCATACGAGAGAAGATTGCACAGATCATAGATGAAAGTGATGCCAAACCAGAGCCGCATTTTCACACGATCATAGAAGATCTCTCACACAAAATCATAAAAGGATTACGATGTTAAAACGAAGCATACTTTTAAGCGCACTGCCCTTATTCTTGCATGCTTACACGATGCAAGATCTCTTTGTTAACTTAAAAAACCACCCGCAGACCAAAGAGGACGAGGTACTGGTCAAACAAGCCCAAAACGCTCAGGAAAGTGTCTATGCCAAGCTTTATCCACAGATCGGGGTATTTGCCAGTTATGATTATTACAATACCCCTACAGGGATGCTGCCGGTACCACCAAATAAAATGTTTCCTATGATTCAGGATCAGAATATTGCTCAACCTTTCAGTAAAAATATCAGCCGTATCGGTGCCACGATAGGTATGCCGCTTTTTGTCAAGTCTATCTTTACCTATGCCGACAAAGCCAAAAAGATGCGCCAGAGTGCCAAAGCCAAAAAGCATATCAATCTCTTGAAAAATGAAGCCATCATCGTCGGCGCCAATGCCAATCTGCGCTACCTAGATGAGATGCAAAAAGCGCTTGCTTCCAAACGGGCATCTTTACTGAAAACAAAAAGCTTCACAAGACTCAAAGTCAACAGCGGTAGAGCACCACAGTCTGCACTCTTTAAGATCAACGACGGACTCTCACAGGTCAATATCGCACTCAACAATATCGCCATCGGTAGAACCAAAGCGATCCAGACCATAGAAGCACTCACCGCTATACAACTCAAACACCCCGTTTCTATGCAAGCCACCGCCGCACTGCAAGAAGGTGCCATCACAGCACTCGAACCGTTAAAAAGAAAAATAGAAGCCGATAAACTTGACCTCAAAGCACAAAAAGAGAAACTCTATCCCTCTTTACTACTTAAAGGAAGTTACAACAAAAGTTACGCTGATGCTTACAATAATGACAAAAGTGTCGATGAAAATTATGGCAATATCGGTGTCGTTTTGAAGATGCCGCTTTTTGCCAAAGACCAATACGCATCTATCGATAAGTCAAAACTTACGCTGCAAAAAGAGCAGCTACAGCTCAAAAAGCAGGAAGTCACACTCCAGGCACAGGCCAATCAGCTCAAAAGCACTTTAGCACTGCTGGATCAATCGGTCAAACTCTATCAATCTTCCGTCAAGGACAAAGAGAAACTGCTCAAAATCGCCAAAGTCGGCTACAAAACCCAACGGCTCAGTACTGAGGATTATCTCAAATATGAAGATGATGTAGTCACCCAAAAAGCAAAACTATATGAAACCCAGGCAAAAAAATGGCAAACACTGATGCAGCTTGCCGTAATCTATACCAACAATATCGAGGAGATGATAAAATGAAAAAAACAGTCAAAATAGTACTACTTGTAGTAGTCATAGCCCTGCTGATCGCAGCCGGTGTGAAGATAATCAAAAAGAAAAAAGTCCAGGCAACAAATATCCCTACTGCTACAATCTATCCCATCGTCACGAAAGTGATTTCACCAAAAATAGCGGATGTAACACTCACCCTTCCCTATCTCGCTACTGTCGGAAACGATGCCGATATCATGGTCTCATCCAAGCTTCCCGCACGTGTAGAGATGATGAAAAAAAGCGGCGAAAAAGTCAAAAAAGGTGAACGCATCGCGACACTGGATACAACCGATATAGCAAGCAATATCCAAAGCATCCAAAGTCAGATACGTGCAGCCCAAATAGGTCTGAACAATCTCATCCAAACCCACAAAAGAACCAAAGAACTTTTAGCCGTTGGGGGTGCGTCTATCGAACAGTCTCAAAAAGAAGTTTCTCTCATAGCCGCTGCCAGAGCCAAACTAAGCGGTCTCAGACAAAAGCTCCATGCACTCAACAACAACCTCTCTTACGCAGAAATCACCGCACCAGTCAGTGGTGTCATCGCCAAAACATTTGCCACCGCAGGCGCTATGGCGATGCCGGGGAAACCACTGCTACAAATCAGTGCAAAAGGTGGAAAAAGCAACTATTTACTAGTGCGCGCTCCTAGTAGTATCGATGTCAAAGGTGTTGTATTTAGAGCTAAGACTTATGAAGCACACTCCCTTGGCAGCACTTTTCATGGTCTTTTAGAGTACAAAGTATATGTAGATGCGGACAATCTTACCAGCGGTGACCGTGCAGAAGTCAACGTCGTCATATATCATGATAAAGCTATCGCATTGCCGTTTGACGCTGTTTTAAATCGTGAGGGCAAAAGTTATGTTTTGAGAGTTGAAGCGAACAAAGCACAGCCGCAGGAAGTACATATCCTTGAAAGCGGTGAGGAAGGTGTCGTCATCAAAGAAAATATTGAAGGTGAAAAAATCGTCCTTGCCAAGCCTGATATCTTACTCAAACTTATCAGCGGATATGCCTTGAAAGTAAAAGGAGACTAACAGATGTTTGATTATTTTTATAAACGCCCCTATCTGCTCTATTCGCTGATAGTCGGCTTTTTTGTGATGGGTATTATCGCGCTGGTGACACTGCCCAAAAATCTCTTCCCCGATGCCAACCCTCCGCAAGTCATCGTCATCACAAAAGTTCCCGGAGCCACAGCACAGGTCGCAGCAAGTACGGTTTCCAAGCCGATCGAGCAGGAGATCTCAAGACTAGGTCTGGTGACAGATGTTAGCTCAGTGAACGTCGCTAACTTCTCGATCGTCAAAGCTGATTTTGGTTATAAAAAAGGGCTCAATGCCGCTGCCGTGGATGTTTCCAATGCCCTCTCTATCGCCAAAGCGAAACTACCGGCAAACGCAAATCCTTCTATCTATACCGCCGGGGACTTTACCCTGCCGGTGGATGTGATAGCACTAAGTGCTAAAAATGACAGCATCAGCCTCGCAGATATACGAAAGATAGCAGACAGTTTCATCAAACCACAGATGCTTAGCAATCCACAAATCGGAAATGTCGAAGTTTTCGGTGGTTACCAAAGTGCCTTTAATATCGCTGTCGATCCTTTCAAAGCCAAAAAGTACGGTGTCAATTTTGAGAGTATCACCAAAGCCATCCGCGCACTAAACCACGATATCCCTATCGGATTTGTCAAAGGGGACAATGACTTTTATACTATCACATTTTACGGTGAAAAAGACAATATCCAGAAACTCAAACAACTTCCTATCCTGCCAAATGTCAAACTCTCAGATATTGCAGATGTCAGCTGGAGTTACAAAAAACGCACCAGTGGCTATATCGGTGACGGGAAAGATGCCATCGCATTGGCAGTACAGCGTGCACCGGGAGGCAGTGTACTTGATGTGAGCAAAGCTGCCAGAGCACAGATGAAGCTGCTTGAAGCACAGTATCCAAATATCGATTTTCAGATTGCCGATACACAAAGAGATCTCATCGAACAAGCCAACACCAACATGCTCGAAGCACTCCGAGACGCCATCATCTATACCCTGCTGGTGATCATGCTGTTTTTGGGAAATTTCCGTGCGATTATCGCGGCGGGGCTTTCCATCCCGATGGTTTTCTTCTCGACGATGGCAATCATCTGGCTGACCGGAGGAGAGCTCAATATCGTCATCTATACCGCGATCATCCTCGCCCTTGGTATGCTGACCGATGATGCTGTCGTAGTACTGGAAAATATCGAACGTCATCTCAACGAAGAGCATGAAGATCTGCAAACGGCTATCAAAAAAGGAACCAGAGAAGTCCTCAGTCCTGTTTTTGCCGGAACCATCGCCACTATCGCCATCCTTTTCCCACTGATGTTTGTAGGTGGTTTTCCACAGAAAATCTTTCAACCGCTTATCGAAACACTGATTATCGCCCTGTTGGTGAGTTACTTTTTATCTGTCACTTTCATCCCTTCTCTCTCTGCCTGGCTGTATAAAAACGGTACAGGTAAAACGAAGATAGAAAAACTCTTTGACAAACTATACGAAAACACTATCGGAAGATTGGTGAGCCCGTATGTGGGTATCATCAAATTTTCCAATGGGAAATGGTGGGTCTTGCGTCGTATGATGCTGACAGCCGGTGTCGTTATATTGCTGATTGTCAGCATGAAAAACATCATGCCGCTCATCGGTAAAGATGCCATGCCGCCGATGGATACAGGAATCATTAAAGCCCAAATCGCTTTTTCAGCGAATGAAAATGTCGAAAGTGCCGAGAAAAAGATCAAACCTATTTTAGTATGGCTGCATGAACAGCCATGGGTGAAAATGAGTTCAGTGGCATTTGGTACGGAACCGGGAGTACTCAGTCTTGGCAGCGGAAACCTACCGGCAGAAGCGACCATCACCATCAATGCTGTCAATCGCTTTGAACGCAAAAAATCGATCTGGGATCTTGAAGATATCATCCGGGAAAAACTCTCTCATCTGGAGGGTATCAAACGAAACGATGTCTTTGACTTTGGCGCCACTGCACTCTCAAGCATCAAAGCGACACTTGATGTCAGGCTACAGTCACCTGTACCGGAAGGCTTGTCCGAAGCAGCGGCGAAAGTTTCCACTGCTATTCAGGATGTCAAAGGGCTGACTTCTGTTTCTACCAGCTGGGACAAAGACTTTACGGAGATAGAACTCATCATCGATGAAAACAAGGCGCTTAGTTATGGTATCACGCCATATCAAATCGCGATGCAGATGCCGTTAAAAGGTCAAGTTGTGGGGTTAAACGCCAACCTGGCGTCGATGAATACCCAGTATGTCAGACTCTACCTCAAAGGCAAGTTTTCCAAAAATATCCAGACACTCAGACTCCTGCCGATCGCGACGAAGTTTGGTGAAGTACCGCTTGCCCAGCTGGCAAGCATCAAAAAGCATCTCTCATTTGCCAAGATCGAACGAGACAAGATGCTCTACTCCGTCGATGTCAACGGATACCGTGCCAAACGACCGGTTACGCACATCACTGATGATGCCATAGCAGCACTCAAAGATGCCAAAGTGGACGGCATCCAAATCACACAAACCGGAGATATCGCCCAAATCAGTGACAGTTTCAAAAGGATGTTAAAAGCCATCGGACTGGGAGTCATTGTGCTCATCATGACACTCATCGCCATCTATCGTTCTGTGAGACTGGCATTTATCATGATCATCGTTTTACCGCTCTCTCTCATCGGTGCGGCATGGGGCATGCTACTCTTTGGCAAACCCAGCTGTATGCCAAGTCTGCTGGGAATCTTGCTGTTATTTGGTATCATCATCAAAAATGCCGTACTGCTTATAGACTTTTACCAAAGCTATAGAGAAAACGGGGAGAGCCCATTTGAAAGTGCCATCGAGTCGGTACGCGTCAGGTTCCGTCCTGTCATGATGACTGCCTTTGGTACCATCGCGGGTATGATTCCTATTGCACTAGAACAGGCAGTAGGACTCGAACGTCTCTCACCACTTGCAGATGTCGCCATCGGCGGGCTTTTGATCGGTACACTTTTGACACTGATCTATGTCCCGATGTATGCGTATATCTTTGACTCAGGAAACAAAAAAACCAATCCCATAAACAAAATAGAAGAAGAGATAATGTCTTAAATTTTTTCTTTGAAGCACTCTTGAAACAGAGAGTGCTTTGAAGATGGAATTTCCATCAAACAATAAAATCAGGAGAATTTAATGAAAATACCAACCCCCGAACAAGTAGAAGCGATGATGGTCGAAAAGATGGGCGCATTGCCTCAGTCACTCAACAGTGCAAAGTCGATTGACCCTAAGTTTTTAGTCGAGCAGGCGATGAGTTCCAAGATGAGTGTTCAAAGTGAAGACAATCCCTTTGATCCAAAAACAAGTATGCTTTTGATGCTCGCTTCTTCTATGACCATGGGCAGTGAAGAGTGTATGATGGAACAGACAAAAATGCTCAAGAAGATGGGTGTTACCAAGGCAGAGATAAGTTATCTCGTCAAAATTGTAAAACATGCGCATAGCAGTGCTGTGATGGGCAAAGCCAAAACTGTTTTTGATACATTTGAGAGTTAAGATGTATATTTTCAAAGTGCTAAAGTACTTTGGACTCGGGAGATTGGATACCTCAAACAATACATGCGATGATAGCCGTCACTTCAGAGGTGATACTTGGCGTGGTACAAGGTAGTGACACCAAAATAAAGGAAACTAAATGGCACTAGAATATTGCTATCCCTTAAAAGAAGGAGAAATTTTAAATGCAGAGCATAAAGATTATCCTTTTTTCAAAGTAGAAATACATGGCTCAAACAATGAAAGAGTCAAACTTGCCAAAAGGCTTGTCTGTGCACTTAAACACCTACCGCTTCGACTCAATATTGCTTATGAAAAAGATACAGAAAAATCAATCGAAGCCGGCGTCACCAAAGACCCGACACTTGTCTATCATGATAGATTTCTGGCAGAGGGATTGGTCAGTGCAGAAGAATTAATGGAAATTTTTGAAGCACTTTTGTGTGATTAATTTATATACGGTTCACATTGTTCTGTTACACTAAAAGCAAATCTAAAAAGGAGATAAACTATGGCACATCACCATCATGATATCAAAGGCAAAAACCTTTTTGTCGCCATACTGCTCAATGTCATCATCACTGTAGCGCAAATCGTTGGAGGTATCCTGTCGGGCTCTCTGGCACTTTTGAGTGACGCACTGCACAATTTCAGCGATGTGCTCTCCCTGCTCATCAGTTACGGTGCCAATCGTATGGCACATAAACCAAGCGGACAAAAGCAGACTTTTGGCTATAAACGCGCCGAGATTTTAGCCACTCTTTTCAACGCTTCTGCACTGATAGGTATCGGCCTTTATATCATTTATGAAGCTATCACTCGCATTCTCCATCCCGAAGTGATCGACTCACAGTGGGTCATCTGGCTGGGGCTTTTGGGTGTGGTGGTCAATGGTGGAAGCATCTTTCTGCTGCACAGCGACGCCAAAGAAAACATGAATATCAAAGCGGCATATCTGCACCTGCTGGGGGATGTGCTCACCTCTGTTGCTGTTGTCATCGGCGGTTTGCTGATGCAGTTTTGGCAGATTTACTGGGTGGATCCGATCATCTCTATCATGATAGCGCTTTATCTGATGTATGCGTCGTTTGATCTGGTACGTGAATCAACGGAAATACTGATGCAGTTTGCACCCCGCAATGTAGATATAGAAAAGATTGTCCAGGCGGTGAAATCGATAAATACTATAGAAAATATCCATCACATCCACTTATGGAATCTCAGCGACCATGAAGTCTTTCTGGAGGCGCATGTCGATTTTAAAGAGAATCTTCCTTTAAAAGAAGTCACTGAAACCATCACACAGCTAGAAGCACTGATCAAAGATAAGTTTGACATCGCCCATACCACGCTGCAGGCAGAGTATCACAGAAATGACGATAAATCACTTATCGGGGAAAAAGGAAAAACAGTTTGAAAAAGATTTTACTATGCCTTACATTTTTGGGATTGGCATCGCTGAACGCAGAGGTTTTGACACTGCAAAAGTGCATCAACAAGACATTGCAAACCCATCCCGATATCAAAACTTTCATACTGCGGCTGCATCAAAGTGACGCGGCGCACAAAAGTGAAAAATCCGCCTATTTCCCGCAGCTCACACTGCACGGAAGTTACGATTTTCAGAGAACGTACGCGTTGCCTCGCAACGGGCAGTTCGATACCAAAGACGACAACGGCTGGAGCGCGGGTGTGGGGCTCAGGCAAAAACTCTGGGATTTTGAAAAAAGCGGCCATTTGGTGGATGCTTCCAAAACTGCTCAGGAGATCGCAGGGCTTTCACTCGAAGAGGCGCGAAACCTGCTTCGTCTGAGAGTCAAATCTGCTTATCTGCTGACGCTGTTGAACCATGAAGCTGTCACAGTCTATGCAAGTGATGTCAAAACCAAAGAAGCGCTCTATGCACAGGCAAAGGCGCTGCGCAGACAGGGGTTGAAAACCAAAGCCGATGAACTGCGGATCTATGCCGCACTGGAAGACTCAAAAGATACCCTTTATGCGGCCAAAGCAGCTTACGCCAAAGCAAAAATCACACTGGAGCTTTTGATCGGTGAACCTATTTCGCCGGAGACGGATTTTGAAAGTTCTCTGTTGAAGCAGGAGCGTTTTGATACCGGTGCATTTACCCAAACAGCCCTGCTTCAGCACAATCCTACGCTGAAAGCACTCTCCAAAGAAGCGGAACAGAACCGGCAGCGTTATCTGGCAGCCAGAGAACAGCGCTATGGCTCCATCGACCTCGTCGCGGATCTTTCCCATGTCGATACACTCTCATCTTACGATACCAAACAGGCAGGATTGCAGTACAGCGCACCGATCTTTGCAGGTGGAAAACTGAGTGCCGAAGCACAAAAACTCAAAATCGCAAGCCAGATCTCTAAAGCACAGCAAGCTTCCAAAACCAGAGCACTCCTGCAAGAGCTACGCTCTCTCAAAGAGGATCTCAAAAGCCTGCACTATACGATCAAAGCCAAAAAGGCACAGATAGAAGCGGCAAAAGAGAGCCAAAAACTCCTGAGGGCCAGATACAAAGCTGGATTGTCCACCTATATAGAGATACTCGATACCGACGCCCTCTATCTCAAATCCCGCCTCGCACTGCTACAGACGCATTATCGCCTTGCCAATACTATCTACCAACTCCAATATCTCACAGGAGAGACACATGAATAACAAATGGACAAAAACAGTGCTTACGCTTTTAGTCATCACTTTACTGGGAGTGGTTTTTTATAACAAAGTCTATATTCCCAAAACAACGTATCAGACTTTTACGCCTACTGTAGGAGTGATGAATGAAACGGTTTTTGGTATCGGTGAAGTAGATGCCAAAGAGATTTACCCGCTCACCGCACAGACAGGCGGAAAGATCATCTTTCTTGGCAAAGATCAGGGAGATTGGGTCAAAAAAGGAGAGCTGATCGCCAAAATCGATCCAGTTGACCTGCCCCCACTCATCGAAAGTGCTAAAATAGCCCTTGACAAAGCAAAACTCCAGATCAAAGTCACTCAGGATGCACAAGATGCACTTGATGCCAGATTGAAGCTTGCCAAAGTCACCTACAACCGTACACTTGCACTTTACAAAAAGAAGTTTGCTTCTAAATCCGAATACGACAAAGCCAAATCCGACTACGACACACTCATCGCACAGTTGCGCTCTGCCAAAGTCCAGATATCTACTGCCAAAATTGAAGCACAAAGGGCAGAAAAAAACCTCGAAGCACTGGAAGAAAAAAATGCCCGTTTGACAATCCTCTCTCCGATAGATGGTTATGTCATCAGCAGAAATGCCCAGCTTTCACAGACCATACTGCCTTCCCAACCCATCGTCACTCTCGTCGATCCAAAAACTGTATGGGTCAGAATCAACATCGATGAACATATCAGCGGCAAAGTAGCGGTAGGACAAAAGGCGACTATCACCCTTCGCTCTCATCCCAAAACACCATTTGTCGGAAAAGTCGCACGCATCGAAGCACAAAGCGATGCCCTCACCGAAGAGCGCGTGGTAGATGTGGCATTTGACCAGTTGCCAAGACCTTTTTATCTCAAAGAGCGTGCCGAAGCATCCATCGATACCGCACATTTTGCCAAGGCAGTGAAAATACCGCTCAAACTCCTTGTACAGGAAAAAGGAAAAACAGGTGTGTGGATAGCCCAGGATGGTAAAGCGCACTTTCAGATAGTGGAAATCATCGCTACAGATACAAGCTTTGCAGCTGTCAAAGGTGTGAACAAACAAGCAACCATCCTTCTGCTCTCTTTTGATAAAAAACCTCTCAGTGAGGGTGCTCGGGTGCATCTATGATCAACCTCGCTTACAAAGATATCTCCCATACACTGGGAAAATTTCTCGTCACGGCTATGGGTGTGGGGATGCTGCTTGGCATCGTGATGATCATGATAGGCGTATACCGCGGGATGATCATCGATGCACAAGTGCTGATCAACGATACACAGGCTGATTTGTGGGTGGTGCAGCAAGATACATTGGGTCCTTTTGCCGAAGCATCCCGTCTACATGAAGATTTTAAAAACAGCCTCAAAACGATAGAGGGAATCGACAAAACAGCCGCACTCACTTTTCAAAATCTCCAACTCCCGCAAAAAGGGAGCACCATCCGTGTCGTGGCTGTGGGCTATGATCCTTTTGGAGAGATTTCGCCGCTAAATCCCGCCCGCCTGATCAGCGGAAGGGAACTGCAAAGAAATCACTATGAAATGGTAGTCTCTTTTAAAACAGGTTTCAAAACCGGTGACAAAATCAGACTCGGACGAGACCTCTATACCGTAGTGGGCGTCAGTAAAGGTGCCGTCTCCTCCGGCGGAGAACCGCTGGTTTTCATCTCTCTCAAAGATGCACAGCAGTTGCAGTTTCTCTACTCCAACGCCCGCATCCGCAATGACCGCGCAAGAGGCTTTAAAAACGCGGACGCCCACATGGTCAATACTATCATCGCCACACTCAAACCGGGATACAATGGGGATAAAACTGCTGCCTATATCCGTCAGTGGAAACATAAAAGTGTCTATACACAAAGCCAGCAAAAAGAGATTTTGACACAAAATCTCATCAAAATGGCTTCCAAACAGATTGGTATGTTTACCTTTATCCTCGTGATTGTTTCGACGATTATCATCGCTTTGATTATCTATACGATGACATTGGAAAAGATGAAAGAGATTGCGATCATGAAACTCATCGGCATCCCCAATATGGTGATTATCAAGATGATTGTACAGGAGACGCTTTTACTGGGATTTCTGGCTTTTATATTTGGCAATATCTTTTCTCATCTCATTTATGGCAAATTTCCCAAACATGTCGTTTTGGAAGTGACAGATGCGTGGATGCTGTTTATCGTCGTCATCGTCGCTTCCGTGCTGGCTTCGATATCGGGTATCAGAAAAGTTCTGGCAGCCGACCCTGCTTCGGCGATAGGAGGATGATATGGAAAAAGATATAGCGATCAAAGCCCAAAATCTCTGTAAACATTTTGGAGAGGGAGAGAGCCGTGTGAATGTGCTCGAAGACGCTTCTTTTGAGATACACAAAGGCGAACTGGTAGCACTCGTCGCACCAAGCGGTGCCGGAAAAACGACACTGTTGATGATGCTCGGTTGCGTAACAGATCCCACTTCGGGGAAAATCTGGCTGGGTAAAAAAATCGTCTGGGATGAAAAACGATGGAGCATCAAAGACCCCCGCCGCATACGCCGTGAACAGATCGGATTTATCTTTCAGGCACACTATCTCATCCCTTTTCTCAATGTCATCGAAAATGTCGTTTTACTGCCAGAGACCAACGATATTCCCCAGGAGAAAACCAGACAAAAAGCGATGGAATTGCTGGAGTATTTTGGTATCGCCGAAAAAGCCAATGCCATGCCATCCCAACTCAGCGGCGGACAGAACCAGCGTGTCGCCATCGCCAGAGCTTTGGCAAATACACCCCAAATCGTCCTGGCAGATGAACCGACCGCCGCATTAGACATACAAAGATCGGTGGATGTCATGAAGATGCTCAAAAAAATCGCCAAAGAGCAAAATGTCGCCATCATCATGGTCACGCATGATGAGCGGATGTTGCCTTATTGTGACCGGGTGATGTCGATAGAGAACCGTACTGTCAAATTTAAGGATATGCGCCACGAAAAAGTCATCTAATAGACTTTTTAAATCTTCTACTCTGCTTCTGTGACATACTTTTTACGGATATCAAAGTAAAGATTGGAAAGATAGCTTACCAGTACCACACTGATACCCGTCGCAACGACAACATTGTAATCAAAAGTCGTCTCTAGCGCCAAAATCACAGCCGTCAAAGGGAGCTTCATAATAACACCCATAAACACAGCTGCCCCGATCGCGGCAAAGTAAAAAGGCTCGATATTAAAATGATGTATTTGGATCAGTAACTCTCCAAATCCGTATCCTACCAGTGCCCCGATACTCATAAGAGGCAAAAAGATCCCACCGACAGCATTGGCATAGATAGAAATTGTCGTGGCGATGATACGCAGTATAATCACCGTAAATATCAAGGAAAGGGCTATATGTTTTTCGTCATTTATCAAGTGTACAACGACAAATTTACCTGAAAAAGCAGCATGTGGATTTATCATCAAAATCGTGCCTATAGCCCCGCCACCAATCAGGGCAAAAATATAATTTCTGTACTGGTGAAAATTTTTAAATATTTCAAGATCTATGAAATGCAGCAATCTCTTTTTGAAAAAAAGATAAAAATAGATAAATGCCGTGAGATAAGGGATAAAAAATATCGTAGGTATCACATAATCATAGTTTAAAGTTCGTCCCGATGAGTGTTGAAAAAAAACTGCTTCCAAATAATACATCGCCACACTGAATGAAAGAACAGAAGCCAAAATCAAATAACCAATATACTGCTTAATAAATTGATATGCAATATTTTCAACGGCAAATGCCATACCTGTAATCGGAGAGACAAATATTGCGGCTATTCCGCTGCTTGCCCCCACACTGATCATCATTTTGATCAACATCACCGGCAGCTTGAAAATTTTGTGAATTTGAAAAGCAATCATCGCACCAATACCTGCCGAAGGTCCCTCAGTTCCCACAGCAAAACCACTGGCTAGAGATAAAGCAGAAGCAATGATTTTCAAAAAAAGTGTCTTGAATGTCAAAATCATCTCATTTTGACTGATAGACTCAGCTATCTCTGTCATACCGTATTCACGTACAAGCACATCTTTGGATATGATATAATTAACCAAAAACATCGCCACTGTCGGTACTAGATAGATATACCAAACTGGTAAAGTAGGAATCGTCTTAAAAGGATCACCCATAAAAATAAAGTATGACAAAAAAGTAATCAGCATCTCATAAAAAGTGATGAAAAACCCACTGATTATACCCGTCAAAATAGAAGCAATAAGCAATTTTAAAAGCATAACGCTCCTTTGGGTTCTTTACTTTCTAATTATAACAAAAAATCATATTTATTTAGGAATAAATTTTGCTATCATACATTACATGGAGAAGATAATGAAGAAACTTTTTATAGTACTGTTACTTATCAATTTTGCCTATGCGCAGAAACACCAAGTTATCAATCATCAAAACTACACCATAAAAAAAGAAAACTATCATCAATATGGCGACAGTGGCACGCTATTGCACTTCTATCATGACAAGCAACTAACAACGCCAGCACTCACTATCCCCCTCTATCAAATATTTGGTACTTGTGGACATAGAAATTATGAAGAATCTAGCTATGAAATAAAAGATGCCCAACTTATTTTGTATAGCAAATGGCATGGTTATTCCATGAATGGCTATAGAAAAACAATTTATAACTTTAAAAACCATGCAACACATGTGATACAAAAAGCAAACATCCTTACACTAGACAATCACAGCACTGTCTCTGCCCTCTTGCACAAAAAAAATAAAACCCAAAAAGAATCAGCCCAACTAGCCAACTATATAAAAACCATCCAAAAACAATACCATGCAGACTTTCTTGTAGGTACCAAAGCAGATAAACTTGCCATAGAAGTAGAAAAATCTTTACAACAAAATATGAAAAGCAGTTGGGCAAAACCTACCACTTAGCCCCTTACACATTATTTGCAGAGGGTACTGCTTGTAACAATAAGAACTTGATAATTTATTCTATATTAAGAGCACCTCAAAAAACCTAGCTACTCGACATTTTAGAGAAGTGTGATTGTGCCATCTATTGTTTAGGATACAACACTTGCCAAGTCTGTTGGAAATCATTAACAAAAATGTTGTATTATTAATTTAAATTTCTCAAAGCTATAAAAAAATCCAATTCATTAAGGAATGAGAGTGAGTTTAAAAACGTTTTTTACCTATGGAGAAAAAGTACCGGGCTATGAAGTACCAGTACTCAATGAGAGAGAAGCCAGAGCCGCGGCCGGGCTTTTGTTTATCGGGGCGTTTATAGGCTTGACCAATGGCGTCATGCTTCAAACCGCTGTTTTTTCAGAATACTTTATCGCATTTTTTACACTGGATTTTCTTATCCGTGTGATCCAGCCACGCTACTCCCCCAGCCTGCTTTTAGGACGGTTTTTTGTCAGCAATCAAACACCCGAGTACGTGGGTGCGATACAAAAACGCTTTGCCTGGGGCTTGGGGCTCATCATCGCTTTACCAATGTTTTGGTACCTGGTGATTGATTTTCAGCCAAATCCACTCAAAGTACTTGTCTGCCTCATCTGTATGGCTCTTCTTTTTTTTGAATCTGCATTTTCCATCTGCCTGGGATGCAAAATCTACGGCTGGTTCAAAAAACAAGATCCCAAATACTGCCCTGGCGGTGTCTGTGAGATGCATATCAAAGAACCGATACAACGCTTTTCTCCTGCACAGACGGTGATTGTTTTACTGACTGTTTTTACGATATTTTACGGAGGGTATAGTTACTTTACCAAACTGGAAGATAGAACTGTTTTTGTCAAAAAGATGAAAAAACTCATGCTCAGCCAAGAGCAGTTAGAACAACTGGAGTATGAAAAAAGTCTCAAAGAGTTTGAGAGTGAGGATGATGACGATTTTTAGTCCACAACACTACACGATAAACTCTACCACCTCTTCAAATGGCAATCTAAGCTGTGTAGATTGGGCATTGAGTCTATAGCCAAAAGGCACTATCACCGATACCTGCCACTTGGTCGTATCGAGTGCCAGTGTCTCTTCTACTTTCTCTTTTTCAAATCCTTCAATAGGACAGGAATCGACACCTATATAAGCAGCTGCCGTCATCATATTTGCCAAAGCGATATAGGTTTGTTTGGATGTCCAGTGGTAGATATTTTCATCTGTACTGAGTGTCTGGTGCAGGTGTTTTGTATAGAGATCGATATACGAGGCTATCTGTTCCTCTGTGAGTGGTCGTCTGGCAAAACGCTTTTGTGGGACACCTGAACTGGGTTTGACATTTTCGATGGCAGTGAGGATGATGACCAAGTGAGAACAAGAGGTGATTTGTACCTGGTTCCAACAATGCGGACGCAACTTACTTTTAAGCGCCTCATTGGTGATCACTAAAAACTTCCACCCCTCCATCCCAAAGGAAGAAGGTGACTTGCGTCCAGCCTCCAGTATGTAGTGCATCTGTTCATCAGAGATCATCTTCTCTGTATCGAACACTTTGCAAGCATGCCTAAAATCCATCGCTTTTGTAAAATCGTTTATCATGATAGTCTCCTATATACAGATATTTCACCTGATTATACACTCTTTTTAGATAAAAAAGATTATACTTCTGACAGATATGATAGAAAAACAAGGTCAAACATGAAAGCTACAACAAGCATACAAACACTGAACGATTTAGCCCCATTAGCAGACTACTCACTCATGGATACGCTGCATGCTGATCCCCAGGCGCAAGTAGATGGTGTTGACCACCATCCAAGAGAAGTTTTCTCAGGGCACTATGTCCCCGTCATGCCCACACCGATAGAAAATCCAACATATATTGCACACAGCAAAACTTTTTTTGCCGAGTTGGGATTTGATGATGCGTTGGCTCAGTCGCCTGAATTTATGCGACTATTCTCTGGTGATACGGCAGGGCTTCCTGAACCTTTGAGACAAACCGGCTGGGCAACAGGATATGCACTCTCTATCTATGGGCATGAATATTATGATCAGTGTCCCTTTAGAACCGGTAACGGATATGGTGATGGACGTGCTATCTCTATCCTAGAAGCAGTGCTCAAGGGTAAACGATGGGAGTTTCAACTCAAAGGTGCTGGTCGTACGCCCTATTGTCGTGGGGCGGATGGGCGCGCTGTGCTTCGTTCGAGCGTGCGTGAATTTTTGGCGCAGGAACACATGTATGCACTGGGTATCCCGACGTCGCGATCACTTAGTTTGTACACTTCCAAGACAGAAACAGTGGATCGTCCATGGTTTAGAGAAGCTTCACACTCAAAAGATCCCGAAGTGCTTATCACAGAACCCGTCGCGATCACGACACGGGTAGCACCTTCGTTTTTGCGTGTGGGTCAAATCGAGCTTTTTGGTCGCCGGGAGCGTAAACGTGAACATCCACAAGCACTAAAAGAGCTTGAAATGATAGTGCTTCATTTGATTGACCGTGAGTATCATGATATCGATAAAGAGCGTACGCTGAGCGAAAAAGTACTACAACTTGCCAGTGCCTTTAGAGAGCGTCTGACATCTCTAGTGGCAGAGTGGATTCGTGTGGGTTACTGTCAGGGAAACTTCAACAGTGACAACTGTGCAGCAGGAGGATTTACCCTGGATTTCGGCCCTTTTGGTTTTATAGATGATTTTGATCCACACTATCAGCCATGGACAGGCGGTGGAGAGCATTTTTCGTTTTTAAATCAGCCCAATGCTGCGGCGCGTAATTTTCACTCGTTTTCCACTGCGTTAGAGCCGCTTTTGGCATCAGATGCGGATGCACTGTCCCAACTGGAAGCGCTCAAAAAAGATTTTCCCACACTGATGCTTAGTAAGATGAAAAAGATGTGGGCCAGCAAACTTGGACTGGATACTTTCGATGCCCCACTTTTTAATGAGCTGGCACGATTGATGATAGACACTTCGGTTGACTACACGCTCTTTTTTCGAGAACTCTCTTGTTTACCTGAGGATATCACTTCGCTGCAAAAAAGCTTTTATCATGATATCTCAAATGACAAAGAGAGTCTCAAAGCATGGACAGCATGGCTGGAAACATGGAAATCACTTATCAACAGCGACAATAAAGAAGCGCTCTCTCAAAAAATGAAACTGACCAACCCAAAATATACCCTCAGAGAGTGGTATCTAGTACCTGCCTATAAAGCTGCTTTTAGAGGAGACTACACACTCATAAGAGAGCTGCAAGACGTGATGAGTGCCCCATACGCTGAACAATCCAAAGAGATAGAAGAGAAGTATTATGCTTTGAAACCCGCCACGCTGTTTGACATCGCGGGGGTGTCTCATGTGAGTTGTTCATCATGAAAAAAAATATCAGGACGACAATATTTTGATGACATGATAGAAGTCCAGAGAAAGAAAACATCTACTGTCGATATAGAACATAGTAGTTACTAGATTTACGAGCCAAAAACTGAAACTACGGTTTATGGGAGAAAAACTTTTCGCTTGTGAGTACCCTGCCCTTGTAACTTGCCCGTTCTATCGCTTTTAATAGTCTATCTTCACTGACATTGTCGTCGATGCGCACGCGGGCTTGATGTGTGTTGAGTTTGACTTTGGCGCTCAGGACACCTGGCACCATTTTGAGGCTTTTTTTGATCGCCGTCGTACATAGCGGGCAAGTCATCCCCTCTACGTCGATCGTCACCGTTTTGTCGGCCCTCAGCAGTGTGGAAAGCAGACCTAATATCCAAAAAAGTTTATACATCATTTACTCCAGTAATGCGCCTATCCACCAGGGATAGGTCGAGAAAAGTGCCACAAAAATCGTCCCCGCGATCAGGTAGAGGCGGTAGTTCTTACACACCGACGCTGTGCAGCTTATCTGAGACTTGCGTGTTTTGAAGTAATCATACCACAGATAGACAATCAGCGCGATCGCAAAAAAAGCGAAATAATCATGATAGGGTGCAAAAACCTGTAAAAACGACAGCGATCCCATCCCGATGCCAAACAGCAAAAAGAGCAGCGGCGCCAGGCAGCATGTGCTTGCCAGAAAAGCGGAAACGACCGAAGCGAGGATCAGCGAGGTATTTTTCATCAAATTTCCTGTGATGTGATGCGGTAGGCAAAATTTTTGGGATTATAATAGTCGAGTACTTCATCTTCGACTTCCCCGTAAGGGTAGCCCAGCATGTTGAGCGGATATTGTTCGGGTTTTGGCCAGAGGATAAAGTCCCTGGCCCAGTTGAACCCGATCCAGTTCATCTCCCAGCTGTGTAGATAGCGTTCCTTGAGTGCCTGCACACGCTTGTCATGATACTTCAGTCCTTCGACCAGTTCGAGTTTGGTGATGTCTGCGGGATCACTGGGTATCCAGCCGATCCCGGCGATATAATATTCCACCCGGCAGTGTTGTGCCCCAGAGATATCCGCAAAACCTTTGGCATTGGCTTTGCCAAGCGCCGGGGAAAAGTCCGAACGTCCCAGACGGATACCGAACACTTCTCTCGCAGGTACACCTGCCGCACGCAAAAAAGCGACAAAGAGCGAGCTGATATCGGTGCATTTTCCGCCAAAATAACCGCTTTGCATCATCTTGCCCGCATCCCCTACCCCGCAGCCTATGACTTTGGGGTCTCTGAAAGTCACCTCCGTCACCCAGTCGTAGATGGCACGGACTTTTTCAAAAGGTTCTTGCATGCCATGGGTCAATTCTGCCACTTTTTTGGCGATTTTGCCAGTGGTGGGGATATGCGCTGTGGGTTTGAGAAAGACTCTGATCTCAGGGGGAATTGGCAGCATCTGCGAGCTGGCTTTTTCGATACGCGCCAAAGGCATGCTTCGATCCGTCGTCTCGATATCCAACTGTATTTTAAGCTGCTTTGCATCTGCACTTTTGTGCCACTGGGCGTAAAAAACACGTGCATCGTAGGGATTTTTGGTATTGATGTTATAGTCATCATAATTTCCCCCAAACCGAAGCTGCCGTACTTTCTGATAGGCAGCATCAAAGGGAAGAGGATTCCATAGCCTGACAGGAAAGGCCTTCTCATCGTAGTGCAAACCAAAATCATACACCACTTTAAAACGCCTCTTTTTTGGAGTATCTGCTGTCAGGATTTGCGGAAACAAGGAGAGAGAACCCAGCACTGCGGAAGATTTGAGGAAATAGCGTCTGTTCATAAATATCTACCTTTGTTTGACCTGTTCTTGTGCTACCAAGTATAGAGCATATTCAATTAAAAAAGGGTTCATCGACAGTCAAATAGTGCCAAACTATTACCTTTTTAGGATAAAAATTTCAAACAATCCTCAATAAACTGACATCATACTACTTTTAAAATATAAGAAATTCCTATATAATTAACAAAAAGGAGTTACAGATGAAGATAGCACTCACAGGAGCCAGTGGTTTTGTCGGCAATGCACTTAAACAGCATTTTGATGATATAGTGGTTATTCACAGAGATGATGATGAAGCTGCTATTTTAAATAAATTGGACAACGTTGATGTCGTCATCAACTTAGCGGGTGCACCTATCATAAAACGCTGGAGTGACCCTTATAAAAAAGTGCTTCTACACAGTCGTATACACAGTACAAAAAAACTTGTAAAAGCACTCAATAAAAGTACTGTTTCGCACTTTATTTCAACTTCTGCCATCGGTATCTATCCAGATAATATACCCTGCGATGAATCTTGCAAACAACAGCCAGATGATTTTTTGGCAAAGCTTGCCAGTGAGTGGGAGGAAGAAGCCCTCCTTTGTCAGAGACCGACTACTATTTTACGATTTGGTGTGATACTTGGAGTATCTGGTGGTGCTCTAGCACAAATGCTTACGCCATTTCGTTTGGGAGTGGGCGGCATCATCGGTGATGGAAAGATGATGACAAGCTGGATTGATATAGAAGATTTGATGCGTGTATATCACTTTATCATAGAAAATAAAATGACAGGTATCTATAATGCTTCATCACCCAATCCAGTCACAAACTATACTTTCACCAAAGCACTGGGCAAAGTCCTACATCGACCTACCATTTTGCCAATACCAAAATTTGCATTGAATATTATGTATGGAGAAGCAGCATCTGTCTTAACAGGTTCAAAAGAGGTCTATCCAAAGGCGTTGCTAGATGCTGGTTTTCAGTTTGAGTATCCAACGATAGAGGTTTCATTGGCTCATATTTTAGCGTCTACGCCTTGTTGTCCTTAACATTAGCAATTGTATAGAACATTTTATACACTTACTTTTATCTTGTCTGTTGCATATTGATGTATCAGCATCTGAATGAGATTTTGATATGGTATTGCATTTTCAAGTGCTTTTCTTTTTAGTTCGTAAAGGTCATTTTCAGAGATACGGATGGAGATGGCTTTTTTCTTCTGGGTTTGAAGATAGCTTTGTAACTCTTTTGTTCTCTCATTCAAATTTCCTTTACTTTCCCATTCATCATTTTCAACACTTTCTAAAATATCTTTTTCAAAATCATTTAATTTAGACATTTTTTGCTCCTTTTTTGTATTTTTTAGTCATTTTTCTCGATGGGATAATTGTTTTTAAAAATATCTCTTCTTCAGTTTCAACATAAGGCACCAAATAGCATAGTTTTTAATCATGATAAA
>JANTGR010000021.1 GCA_024762875.1 Sulfurospirillum sp. | reverse complement strand
GAGAAACCCAGCCAGGTTTGCGTAGAGGCATCATATCCCCAGAGAATATCAACACTGTCATTGTTGAAAGTTGAGGTGTTGTTGATGTCCACAGGAAAACCGATAAATTGCCAACCTTTTTTTAGTTCGATAGTAGTATCGGACGATAGATTTGCTATAAGCAGTAAACTGATGAATATGACTCTTATCATGATAGCTCCTTTTTGGGATATAGGTGTTTTATCTAAATTCTCTCTATCATGATAGCTGAAAAAAGTGGCTAAAAAGTGGCTGATAGAGATACACTTTGCACAAATAATGGATTTTTTGCCAATTAACACGTATTTTGTCAAGATAATTGGCATATTTCAGACTAATAGTTGATTTTAAGCTTGAAATTATTTTAACTTTACAGTAGAATGAATAAAATGTGTAAATAGTTTCATGCTTCATATTATTATCTTGCATTTTTGGTGTGTGATAATGTGGGGATATGGGGTGTTTTGTTAGATAATAAGTAGTTAGAATCATGTATAAACATGCAAATAATAAAAGGATGTAAAATTAAAAGAGGTCAAACAATCAAGCTCTATATCTATGGTGATAATTTAAAAAACCTCAAAACTGCTGAACTAAGCAATTGGAGTGGAAAAGCTTATATTGGAGAAAGAAGACATTCAAAATTAATCCAAGATATAGAAGAATTAAAATCACCTGGCGTTTATTTACTGCTATCAAGAGACTTGAATGAATTTCAAATAGCTTTATATATTGGTGAAGCAGATGAAGTCAACAAAAGAATTAGTGATCATTTCAGAGGTAAGGACTGGTGGACTGATTTTGTAATTTTTATTTCTAAGGACACAAACCTTACAAAGTCCCATGTGAGATATTTAGAAAAAGAACTCTACAGTATAGCAAATGAAAAAACAACACTTATAGATTTAAAAAATAATTCAAACCCAACAGGTTCCAAGCTTCCATTATCTGAAATAGACGATATGGATGAATTTCTAGAAAAGATTATTTTTATGCTAAAAAATCTTGGAATTATTAATCTTGAAAAAATCGAAGTTAAGGAAGTTGACTCCGATGTAGATACTATATTTTATTTAGATCTAACAAAAGACAGAATAGATGAAAAAAATAATACGTTGCAGGCAAAACTTAGAATAACCAATGATGGCTATAGGTTGTTAAAAGGATCTTTTATAGAAAAAAATGAGAGACCAAGCTTTAAAAAACATATTTATTATCCCCTAAGAAAACAATTTGAAAATAAAGAATATATGCAAGATTCAGAATATGAAGGTTGTTTTATTTTAATAAAAGATATAGATGTCAGATCTCCATCTGCTGCTGCATCAATTGCAAAAAATAGAGCAACAAATGGCCCAAAAGAATGGAAATTAAAAGATGGGACAACACTTGATGAATATCAACTAAACAACCAATCCTAACAAATCATTGGGGTACAAGGGGATGGCTTTACTTTTAACTTTATAGTGTCAAAAGAAGTCTTATCATGATGATTAAATATCATCATGATTTCGTAATATTCTTTGGTATTCCACTACTTTTTAAAAATAGTACAAAAGTAGCCAATAGCGGTTGTATTTATGCAAACTTTCCTTGAAAAATCTCAGAGAAAAAACAAAAGCATTAAAAATTTGGTATAATTGATTAAAGATAAAAGCATTGGAGATAATTATGCAAACATTAACTATAAAAATAAAAGATAAGTTAGTAGCAGAAGTTATGAATGCTCTTGAACAATTTAAAGGCAATATCCAAATTACAAAAGACAAAAGCCTAGAACTTGACCCATATTTTTATGAAAGACAAGATAAGTTACACAAAATAATGGATAAAGATTCATCAAATTTAACTGATTTTGAAGATTTTGAAATCAAAATGGATAATTTAGAAAAAGAACTTGAAGAAAAATATGCAAATTAAACTTGATAAAGAGTTTGAAAATAATTTTGAAATAATTTTTAGGTACATTTCGAAAGACAATAGAAAAATGGGGTCGGGTCTTTATTTTTAACTTTTATAAAACATGTAAGGAGTTTAGACTTCTCTTCTTATCATGATAAACATCTCCTCAAAGACCTATAACAAAAAATCATTTTAAAATGAAATATTATTTTATCTTTACTGAAATCTCAGCTAAAATACCTCTAGAGTTTAAATTTGGATCTATGGAAACTCTCTTTAAAAAAGACCCTATCAATTTTTTGAAAAAATTGATATAATCCGAGCATGAAATTTGAATGGGATAAAAACAAAGAAAAGACAAATATACTAAAACATGGTATTACTTTTGCACAAGCATCATATGTTTTTGCTGACCCTTATGTTTTAAATAAATTTGACGACGAACATTCAGATGATGAAGATAGATATGTGCTTTTGGGTAAAAGTTTAAATGAAATGGTACTCGTGGTAGTTCATACATTTAGAGATAAAGATGGCATTGAATTTGTTAGAATTATAAGTGCCAGAAAAGCAACAAAAAATGAGAAAAAAGTATATCAAAAAAGGTGTCCAAAATGAAAAAAGAATATGATTTTACAGATGCAGAACAAGGAAAGTTTTATAGACCAATAGAAGAATTAGATATACCGATATATTTAGATAAAGATGTACAAGATTTTTTGATGCAATATGTTGGTAAAAATGAAGGTAGCTCATCACTCAGTGAACTTGTTAATTCTTTAGTTAAAAAAGATATAGAAATTTCAAAGAAACTAGCCTCTTAATTTAAAGGGAATACGAGGGCTTTACTTTTATTTTAAAAACATGCCCCAAAACAAAAACATTTCAAAATGAAATATTATTTTACCTTTTTTGAAATCTCAGCTAAACTATCTCTGTGAAAAACACTAATTTTTTGCTATAATCTCAATAGAAAAAACTGAAAGGATAATCATGACAATTGCAAAACAAGCAGCAAAAAAAGTTATAGATTCCCTTCCTGATGATATCTCTTACGATGACATCTTAAAAGAGCTTGCTTTCAATAGAATGATTGAGAGAGGTTTGGAAGATTCTAAAAACGGTAGAACTATTTCAAATGAAGAGATGAAACAAAAAATCAAACAATGGCAGAAATAAGATGGACGGAAGAAGCTTTTCTCTGGCTTCAAGATATTTATAGTCATATCTCGAATGACAATCAAAATATAGCTAACAAAGTTGTTGATGAAATATTTAAAAAAGCTTAAATCCTAGAAGACTTTCCAAAAGTTGGCTATAAATATGAAAATAGAGAAAATGTAAGAATTTTACTTTATGGACATTATCGTATCGCCTATTTTATAAAAGATAGTGAAGATATTGATATTTTAGGAGTTTTTCATGGTTCACTTGACATTGAGAGGTATCTAAAGATATAACAAGTACTAATGTATAACCCCAGACGCTGCATTAAAGTAATAGAAGTCAAAATTTTGCTATGATTGCAGGATGTAAATAAGGGATAAGATGAAAGAAATAATACTGGTGGGTATCAATGCCAGATACACCCATGCCTCATTTGGACTGCGGTATCTGTATGCCAACCTCAAAGGCTTGAGAGAGCGGGCAGAAATCATGGAATTTGTGATTGGGGAAAATGCCCAGTCGATTGCAGAAGATATACTGGAGAAGAATCCCAAAATTGTCTCAATCGGTGCATATATATGGAATGCAATCGATGTGCACAATCTCATCGAAGTGATCAAAAAAGTCTCACCCCAGACCAAGATCATCATCGGTGGGCCAGAAGCGAGTTATACGCCCCATCGTGTCAGTTTTTTGGAGGCTGATTATATCCTGCAGGGTGAGGGTGAAGTGAGTTATTATGAACTTTGTCGTGATATTTTGGCCAATCAGGCACCAAAAGAGCGTATCATCCAGTCTGTTATGCCAAAGTTAAAAGAGATAGAATTACCTTATAAGTATTATACAGATCATGATGTGAAGCACCGTTATATCTATGTAGAAGCATCGCGAGGCTGTCCGTTTGAGTGCGAGTTTTGTCTCTCGGCTATTGATGAGAAGGTGCGGATGTTTGATATCGATAAGTTATTGGAAGCTTTTGAAGATTTGTGGCAAAGAGGGGCGAGAAACTTCAAATTTGTCGATCGGACTTTCAACCTCAATATCAAAATCGCCAATCGCATCATGGACTTTTTTCTAGCCAAAGAGGAAGCCTATTCGCTGCATTTTGAAGTCATTCCCGATCATTTTCCTGATGGACTCAAGTCACGCATCGTGCAATTTCCACCTGCTACCTTGCAACTAGAGATCGGTATCCAAACACTCAACGAAGAGATCCTGGACAATATCAATCGCCGTATGGATCTCAAAAAAGTACGTGAAAATATTGCTTATCTTGAAAATGAAACCCATGCCCATATCCATCTGGATCTGATTGTAGGATTGCCTGGGGAGAGTCTGGAAAGTTTTGGAAAAAATCTCAACCAATTAAAAGCAATGACCGATGCAGAGATACAGATAGGTATCCTGAAAAAGCTCTCGGGTACCACACTGGACCGTCATGATAAGATATACGGTATGGTTTATAGTGATAAACCGCCTTATGATATCGTCAAAAATGACATGCTTTCGTTTAAAGAGATCCAAAAGATGAAGCGTTTTGCACGTTTTTGGGATTTGACATATAATAGTGGAAATTTCAAAAAAACAGTGCATTATATTTGGCAGCAGCGAGATGTTTTTGGCGGATTTTATCACTTTAGTGAGTGGATCTATGCACAAACACAATCCACCTGGCAGATATCACTTAACAGACTTTCAGAACTGCTTTTTGATTATCTGGTGCAGGAGTGTGGCTGTGACAGTACCGAGATAGCTGATAGTATCATCGCTGATATCGCACGTGTCAGAGGCAGGAAAATACCAGGCTTTTTAAGGGAACATGCTTCCTTTATACCGGATTTGAGAGATAAAAGTGTGAGTAAACACAACAAGCGGCAGATGATGAGGGCTGGATAATGGCATATAAAACGATTTTTGGGCCTATACAGTCACGGCGTTTTGGACTTTCTCTGGGTATAGATGTGAGCCCGGATGAAAAGTCCTGCAACTTTGACTGTCTCTATTGTGAGCTGGCTGTTGCAAAAGTAACGGACAAAATTAAAAATCCCCCAAAAGTGCAAGAGATCCTGGATGAAGTCACAGCAGCTTTGAGAGAATTTCCGGATGTGGATGTCATCACCATTACTGCAAACGGTGAGCCGACACTCTATCCTGATCTGGATGATTTGGTGGATGGCTTAAACAGGATCAAAAAAGATAAGAAAGTGTTGATTTTGAGTAATGCTTCGACCATATATCATGCAAATATTCAAAAAACTCTCTCCAAGATAGATATCGTCAAACTCTCGCTTGATTGTGCAACTCAAGCATGTTTTAAGAAGATAGACAGGCCGCTTCATACTCTCTCTATCGAGAAAATTATAGAGGGGATAAAAGCTTTTAGAAAAATCTATCATGATACACTTGTCATAGAGATACTGGTCGTGAAAGGGATCAATGACAACCGTGAAGAGATGGAGAAACTAAACGCTGTGTTAAATGATATCCAGCCTGATCGTATCGACATGGGTACGATAGACCGGCCTCCAGCCTATGCCACGCAGCCTGTAAGTGAAGCGAAGCTCAAAGAACTTGCCACTTCTTTTGACAATTTGCCTGTGCATCTCATCTATAAACAGGAGCCTGCAAAAAGAGTTGATTTTTCAACAGAAGAGATCATCGAAACGATCAAGCGCAGACCACAGAGTGAAGCGGATGTTAGATATCTTTTTTCCAAAGATGCGCAGGAGAGAGTGCAAGCGCTTTTGAGAGAGAAAAAGGTTATCATGATAGACATTGCAGGTGTCAAGTTTTATGCTTCGCCTGAAGTGAAACAAAAAAGAAAGAAGCGATAGATGAGCGGAGATGGCATAAAATCAGAAAATGCAAACTGGAAATTTCGTGGCGCCATGGTAGAACAGTTTGAGACCCATGTGGCGCGGAGTGTCCCTTTGTATGATGAGGGGCATGATTTGGTGGTGAAGCTTAGTGACTATTTTATCAAAGAGGATTCTTTGGTCTATGAACTGGGTGCATCAACGGGCAAACTCTCTTACAAGATGGCATGCCATCATGATAAAGGAACTTTTATCGGATTGGAAATAGAAGAAGACATGGTGCAAAAAGCATCTTCAAGCTACAGGCATGACAACTTGTCTTTTGCCTGTACAGATATCAATACTTTTACCTTTGAAAAAGCAGACTTTATTGTGGCATATTATACAGTGCAGTTTGTACATCCCAAGCTCAGACAGGCCTTGATTGACAAGATCTATGAAGCGCTAAACTGGGGCGGGGCATTTATCATGTATGAAAAAGTACGTGCCAACGATGCGCGTTTTCAGGATATCATGACAGGACTTTACACTGAGTACAAACTTGATCAGGGCTATACAGCAGATGAAATCCTCAGTAAATCAAAGTCATTGAAGGGTGTACTGGAACCGTTTTCAACCGATGGCAATTTGGATATGCTCAAGCGTGCGGGATTTTTGGATATACTGACAGTGCAAAAGTATGTCAATTTTGAGGGATTTTTAGCGATCAAATAAGAAGGAGATTTTATGGCGTATTATAATTGGATTTTGGCATTTCATGTCATGAGTGTGATTTCGTGGATGGCGATGTTGTTTTATATGCCGAGGCTTTTTATCTATCATGTGGAACATGCCAAAAACGGGCCGGCATTTACAGATGTTATCAAGATTCAAGAGGAGAAACTTTGGAGGATCATCGGCAATCCTGCGTTGTTTGCTTCATTGATCTCCGGGCTTATCATGATAGGCTTGAATCCTGAATTGTTTCAAAGCGGTATGTGGCTTTATGTCAAATTGGCAGCGGCGGCTGTGATGCTTGGGTATCATCACTCTTTGGGAGTACTTCGCAAAAAGCTCTGGGCTGATAAATGTACAAAAAGCGGAAAGTTTTTTCGTTTTTACAATGAAGTGCCGACGATTTTGATGATCATTATTGTTATTATGGTTGTCGTGAAGCCATTTTAAGATGCCTTTTCTGAGGATACACCACTTTTTTTTCGGGGTATTTGTCACGTCATTATTGTCGTTTTTCTTTGATGATGTAGTATTTGCTGTGTTGAGTGTCACTTTGTTTATCTATTTTATCATCGTGGTGAGTTTACATTTTCGTGTGAAGAAAAAGAAAAAAACAGTATTAAAATCTACACAAAACAAAGAACATAAAGCAATCAAAAAACTCAAAACTGCCAGGGCCAAAGAAGCAGAGAAAAAGCATGCCATTATCACCAATCAAGTAGCCTATATCGCAGAGATTTGGGAACTTTCCCAGCAGCAGGAGAAAACCTTTTTGGCATTTATCGAAAAACGTGCTTACAGTGATCTCTATACCAAGATGACAGCAGCCTTGCTCCCTCAGCTGACCAAAATGATAGAAGAGTGCATAGAGCGTGACAAAGTAGGCTGCAAACGGGAAGTGAGCGCACGTCTCAATGAACTGGTGTTAGTGATGAAAGCAGAAATAAAACGTAACCAAAAAGCCAAAAAAGAGAATTTTGATACGCTGCGTGATGTATATGATCATCTCCTGAGTGAAGTCAAATAAATCAGGTGCCCTTTAAAAAGCATTAAAGGCTTTGAAGGCTCCTTTGTGCTGTGGGATGAGCAGACCTTCAAGTGCTGTTTTCTTGTAGAGACTGCGATAGATAAAATTGTTTTCTTTTAATGTGTCTATATTTTCTAGGAGTGATGTTGTGAGATTTTCTACGATACTTGCATTGACATCCTCGCGTGTAATTAAAAGTGTTTTTACGCCTATACTTTTGAGATCTGCTTTTAAGCCATACATCCCTTTTGGAATACCATTTTTTATAATATAAGGTTTATCATTATGCAGTTGATCAAATTTTTTACCATATAAGGGCACAATGGTTGTATTTAACTCTTTGTGCAGTGCTGTCATATTGGCTGAAGGATGTACGCAGAGCACAAAAAATCCATCTAATTTATGACTGCGCAGTGCTTTGACTGCCTCTTTAAAGTCTAAGATCTTATTGTTTGCAAGATCAAACTCCGGGCTTATTTGCTCTAGAAGGTATTGTGCTTGTGTAGAGGTTGCTGCTGTATGCAGGGAGTATGTCGTGATATCCTGCAGGTGATGGATGGGCTTATTGGCTGAGGTGACAAGTGTCAATATCTGAGGATAGAGTGCCATAACAGAACGCAATCGGGATACTGGCTGGTTTTCTAAAGTGAGTGTATTGGCAGGGATGATGGCAAAGTCTGCTTTTTTCTCCAGTAGTGCCTGTATCGCACTTTTGGGCTCATTGATTGTTTTAAATTGACAATGGGGCAGTGCTCTTTTAAATACACTGCACAGTGCCTTGTCAACTTTATCCACAGAGACAACAGTGTCGGATGCATTACCAAAAAGCGGCAAAAAAATGACTATTATAAATATAAAACTTTTGATACTTAATCCTTTTGGTTTGGTATCCCCCGTATTTTATTATCTATCGATTTTGCTTATAAAAAGCTGAGTTTAGAGGATGGGGTTGGTCTGCACACCGCGTGGTGTAACTCTGAGTTTTTCTCTGAGTTTGATGACCGCTTTTTCAGCCGGCTTTTTGTCACTTTCTATGCTTTCGACATTGCCGCTTGTGAGGACAATATCGAGCTTTTTACTCTCTGGGTTAAAATGGACACTTTGGATATAAGAATAATAAAATTCTTTATTGTGTGCACAGGATTTTTTTACTGCCCACTTGTCTGCCATGCCGCCGCGAGCCAGTTTGAAGAGATCAAAGTGCGGACATTTGGTCGATATCGTGATAAATTCATCACTAAAATAGATGATATTGACTTTGTATTGTTTTCTCGTGGATAAAAATTTATTGCAGGCTTTGCCTTTTTTAGTCAGTAGCAGGGCATAGCTGTCTGGTATAAGCAGCTTTTTTTTACCGGCCTGAATGAGCATATGGGTGTAAGCATGCAGCCTGGCTTTAGCATAGTGCTGATGATAGACAAATCCTAAAAAGACAAGCAGTATGATGATAGCAAACAGGGTGACAGCCAATGAGCCATATTGGGGAACCAGGAGGATAAAAAGTAAAAAAGAAAGGATTAAAATATAGAACCAATAGCATCCTATTTTGAGTTGTATATCTTCTAAAAATTTCATAAATCAGTATCCTTTTATCAAAAATGACAGTATATTCAATCTTTGGTTAATCCCAATACAAAATCTATCACCTTGGATTGGGGCATTTCACAGGGTTTTAATCCCTCTTTAAGCTGTGGGTAATAGTTGAGACTGATAAAGTCATTGCCTCCGAGTTGTTTTGCATAGAGTTTGACAAGTGCGCCTTGCAGATGTGTAGATTTTATCAGTCCGTAGCGTTTGTGTTGAAAATGGACATCATATGCACCGTCAGGAAGGGCTAGGAGGGTTGTTTTGAATGCTCTTTTTTTTATCATGATATAATTGTAACACATATTTTACAAGAGAAAAAGGAAAGCAGTGGATAAAGATATCATCGGTTTTGGAATAGCTGGAAATTTTGCCCATCATTTGGAACAGGCGGGAGAGAGTGAGGATTTTGTAGGGGTTGAAGTAGATGAAGCAGATGCGCCCAAGGGAATTTTTCCAACCTATGTACAAAACAGCAAAACTTTTTTAGGGACTTTTCCTTTTTCAAGTGATAAAATTGCTTACATTGAGGGAAAAAATATCCAGATGGAGCCGGAAGTAGGGCTGTTGTGCAAGGTAAGTTACAGCCAAGATCGTATCACTGCCTTGGAACCGACACATTTTATGGCTTACAATGACTGTTCGATCCGTGTAGCAGGAGCAGAAAAAATAAGCCACAAAAAAAACTGGGGTGCAAACAGCAAAGGGGTCAGTGATGCGCTTATCATGATAGACCAATTTAAAGCGGGTGGTGTGATGGACGGGTATTCGCTGAGCTCTTTTATACGCCGGGGAGATAGCGTGATACAGTATGGTGAAAACAGTGAACTGTTGGGGTATAGTTATTTTTATGAGAAGCTGGAAAAATGGATGGTTGACAAACTCAATAGCCAAAAAGAGCAAGGCCCTTTAGAGGATTTGAATGCTTTGATTGTGGAGGCGGGAAAACCGGAAAAATTATTGATTTCTATCGGTGCGACGCGTTATACAGCATTTGGTGAGAGCCATTATCTTGAAAAAGGAGATATACTGTATGTTGTACTGTATCCACATACACGTTTTGGACATGAAGAAGTCTCTATCATGATAGAGAAAGAAGAGGTTGCACCGGGGATTTCTCTGCTCAGGCAAGAGGTAGTTTAAGCACGATAGTGTAAAATATATGTAAATAAAATGTATATATAAGGTTTTTGATGAAAAAAGTAGGGATAGCATTGGTTGTTTTGCTTGTAGGAGTTTTTGGACTCTCATTTGCTAAAAATAAGATGATTGCTTCAGAGTTTACCAAACAGATCGATACAGTGGCTGATTTGTCACATGGCAAGGTATCCTGTAAAGGATTGATCAATGCTGATTGCAGTATCGATAATATAGCTTATCAGGGTAAAATCCTGGCAGAGAGAGTGACGCTAAATGGTATAGATCCCCGTGTACAGTTTGAAAAAGGCACTTTTATCAATCTCCCCCTAGATGCCAAGATACACAATGCCAAAATGTCACTGTTTGATATCTCTTCGATGCTGCAAGACGATATACAGAAAGATTTGAAAGATTTTTTTATAAAATATACAACAAACTATGACATCAGTATCAAAGCAAACTTTCTCACTGACGGCAACAGCGTTCGTGCCATCAAAATTCTGGATATGAATGCCAAGGACAAGATCACGCCCTTTAGTGTGCAGGGGGAGATTAGCCAGCTGGATACTTTTCCTATTTTGAAAAGTTTGCATGGAGAGTTTGATTTTAGCAATAAACGCATCGTATTTTATGATTTTATGAAAAGAATGCGTGTTTGCTGTAAAGACAAATTTCCTAAACGTTATCTCAATATGAGTGATGGAGAAATCTGGGAAGATATGATTAAGCAGACTTCAGCAGTGCTGAAAATGAATCTGAAAAACCAGTTCAACCAAAGTATCGAACGGGATGTGATGCAGGCGATGCTGGTGTTACTTCAAGAGAAGAAAAACAGATTGGATATCGATGTCAAAGCAAAAAAAGATACTCCTTTGGAGCAGACAGTGATGATGTTTTTTATAGCAGGTCCTGATGCCGTCAAAGAGATATATGATATAAAAGTACGGGCAAAGTAGGTACAGATGCAAATTGAAGAGCGGGTTCTGCTTTTGGGACTCTATAAGAAAAAAGAGGATGAAAGTTTCAATGATGTTATCATGATACTTGAAGATGCGGGTGTTTTTACCTATAAAGAGGGAAAAAGACTTTTCAAATCTCTCAAAGCAAATGGTTTTGTGTCAGAGGAGAAGCTGACTGTCGTGGGTGTACAAAAAGCACAGGAGATTGAGCAGGAATTTAAGCTTCAATAAATGGTCATCATTACACCCGTCCTTATTCTGCTCAATCTGTTGATGTTTTTATATACCCAAAATAACACTGTTTTGGCTGAGCGTTATGGACTCAATATGCTTTTTATCCAGGAGCACTACTACTGGCAGCCGCTTACGTCCATGTTTATGCATGCTTCCTGGACACATCTGTTAATGAATATGGCAGTTTTGTTTCAGTTTGGTATGTTGCTTGAACGGGAACTGGATGCCAAAGTACGCTATTTGCTGATCTATTTTGTAGGCGGGGTTGTTACCTCTTTGTTAAGTTTTGTCTATATCAGCTATTTTGATCAGCAGATCAATCTGGTAGGTGCATCGGGTGCTTTGTCTGTTCTTTTTGGCTGGTTTGCACTCAAAGATCCGCATCTGAGGGGTGGATTGATAGTTTCGATTGTGCTGATTTCATTTATCCCGCTTTCAATGGGGGTAAATATCGCCTGGTATGCACATCTGATAGGTTTTGGACTAGGCTGGCTTAGCGGTTATTTTATCTAAGTATATAAAAGGAAAATAATGGAAAAAACGATAGAAGAATTATTGCTGCTGGCTGCAGATGAACCAGAGTATAGAGATGCATTTTATGATAAATTATTAGAGAGTGAAGTATTGGTATTGGGTGGGGAAGATGCCAAAGAAGGAGAGGATATCAATGACAGCGATACGCTATCTCTTTTGGAGTGGGAAAGTGCGGAAGGTGTCCGGGCAATACCATTTTTTACTTCATATGATCTGCTTGAAAAATCAGTAGGTGACAAGCATCTCTATCTGCCTTTGCAGGCATCGGTACTTTTTGCAACAGTTGCAGATATGAATCTGGTCATGAACCCCGGTTTTGATGCGAGTAAAATGTTTACTTCTGATGAGGTGAAAATGCTGTTGAGTATGGACTTTGGTGCGAGGGATGAAGAAGAAGGTGCAGAGTTTTCAGAGGATATATCACTCAAACCCATCACAACCAATCGTTCAGTCAAGATGTTAAAAGCACTGAAAAAACTTTTTGTCAAAGAAGAGAGTGTCAAGTTGGCTTATGTGGCTGAAATGGCAGAGCGTGATGAGAACAATACGATGCAATTGGCTATCGGTATAGAGCTGGAAGGTGATGAGAAGGATATCTTTTCACGTGTTTCTGATGTTGTGTTGGAGTTGGCAGAAAATGAAATGGTTGATATCTTTAAGATAGACCGGGAAGAAAAAGAGGGTATGAGTGCGTACTTTATCCATGAGATGAAGCCATTTTATGTACGAAAATACTAAGAGGCTGTGAGCCTTATCCTTTTTTAACCAATAACCCGGACAATACAATCAACCCTATGCCCAGTAAGGTATAGGTATCTGGAAAGTTATCTCCCAGCAGGATACCAAAAAAGATTGAAAATGGGATAATGATGTAGGAAACGATTCCGATGATCCCTGCCATAGAAGCACTGTAAGCTTTGGTAAGCAGCCATTGTGAAAGTGTAGCGGTGATCCCCATGAAAAAGAGCAACACCCATATCTTTGGATCGGTCGGCATGATAAATTTTGCGAGTAAAAAGTCTAATGTCTGTGGTGCATAGTACTCTGAAATCAAAAATAAAAAAAATGGTATCACAACGCCTGTTCCCATAAAAGAGAGTACTATCACACGGGAGTCATAGATATGTTTGATTTTGCGGATGGTGGTATAGGCCGCTGCAGCAAGCAGACCTCCCAGCAATCCTAAAAAATGAGGCAACCCTACTTCCATACCGAGTGGCTTGGTGATCAGTACTACACCCAAAAATCCCAATAATAAAGCAAAAATACCCAGCAGTGAGAGTTTTTCGTGCAGGATAAAAAAAGCCAGTATAGTGACAAATAGCGGGGAGGTTTTGTTGAGTGTGACAGCTTCACCCAGTGGGATAGTGGTAATGGTATAAAAAAAGAAAAGCATTGCTGAAAATCCAAATACACCTCTCCAGATAAGCAGCCTGATATTGCCTCCGGGCAAAGTCGGCCGTGTATGGTAGAGGGCTATCATGATAAATATGACACCAAAGATATTGCGAAAGAAAACTATCTCGAGTGCACTCATCTCATCACCTAACATCTTGGCTACAGCACCATTCAGTGCTGAGAGCAGAGCAGAGAAGAACATAAAGAGTACGCCAGTGTCGATGCTTTTTATCATGATACCTCATTGTAAGACTTGGATTTAAAGAGCGCATTATGCCATAACAATGTGTATTTATGATGCTTGTTGGAAAAAATGCTTTACTATTTATACATTATTTTGGAGTAAACTTTGGATATGACGATTTTGATATAAAGGAAAGCAATGAAAAAAATACTATATATAGTAAGCGTTTTGGCACTATGTACGACATCTGCATTTGCATTTGATCATATCAAAAATGTCAAAGAGTTTGAAGAAGTGACCAAAAAGGGAAATGTAATCGTAGATTTTTATGCTTCATGGTGTGAACCGTGTAAAGAGATGAGTAAAAACCTGCATGCTTTGAAAGTAGATGAAAAAAAAGTCAAAATATACAAAGTCAATATAGAAAAAAGCCGAGATGTTCTGGCAAAATACGGTACACCACAAGTTCCGGCACTCTTATATATGCATGATGGAAAGATATTGGATGGTTATATTGGGTTAAAAAGTATCAAACAACTTAAAAAGGACATAAAAAATTACTTTTTTTCTAAAAAGTAAAAGAAATATTACCTACTTATTTAAGTTTCAAATCTTATTCTTTCTAAAAAATTAATTATATTTAATTTTACCATAATATTATATAATTAATATTATATTTTACCTTTATTGACTGTAGGACCTCATTTTAATAGACTTATAGAGTAAAATTTATATGGAGGTTCGAGATGAAAAAGTCTTTAGCATTATTAGCAGGTTTAGGTTTAGCGGTTAGTTTACAAGCAGGTACAATCACATGTGCATATCCGGTATGTAAAGTAGAACCAATTTTCAAAACAGTTATCAAAAAAATTCCAAACAAACAATGTTGGGATGAGCAACAAACAAGTGCAGTAGCTTTTAAACAAAGTGAACTTTGTACACCATGTGGTACAGTAGTAGCTAAAAAATGTACTGTCACTAAATGTAAAACAGTTTGGACTTCAATTGAAGAGCAAGTATTGGTTGGTTATAAAAACTATGCTGTTGCTTGTGGTGGTCAAATGATCTCTAAAGTAAGTAACTGTAAAATGAAAGAAATTACTGCTACAGTAAACTACTAATCTTTGATTCTAAAAGAGAGCCTTTCAAAGGCCATCTCTTTTAGGGCATCTATCACTCTTCTCACTCTCTTTTCGTTATAATCTTTTAATGTACAAAAAAATACTTCAAAACCCACTTATTTTACGTTTGTCACTGGTGCAGTTGATTGCCTATTTTGGGGCATGGTTTTCCAATGTTGCAATCTACACGATGATTATAGCATTTGGTGTTGATCCTGTGACCAATGCGCTGGTGGTGAGTATGTATGCGCTGCCGGCATTGCTGGCTCCTTTAAATGGTGCGATTGTAGATAAATTTGAATTTAAACGTTTTATGCTGATCATGCTTGGGATAGAGTTGCTGATGACACTGTTTTATCTCAGTATCCATGATGTAACGCAGGTATATCTTTTGATGTTGTTTATCTTTATCAGGATGATGGCAGCTTTTTTGTTTTTTACAGCGGAGATGTCACTTTTGCCGCAGGTGGTAGCAAAGGATGAACTCAAAACAGTCAATGAACTGCACTCGATTATCTGGTCTGTGACATTTGCTTTGGGGATGGCGATGGGTGGTATCGCTGTGGATAGTGTCGGGATTTATTATACTATCATGATAGATGTTGCACTTTTTTTCATCGCTATGATGATTTTTGCTACGATTCGTCTAGATATCCAAAAAAAGACAACAGAGAGTCTGGTGACACTGATCAAATCCGGATTTGATTATCTGAAAAAGCACAAGATATTATGGCATTTGATCTTTATCCACAGTTTTGTAGCATTGACTAGTTTTGATGCTTTGATCAATCTTTTGACCGATACTGAGTATAAATATGTCATTGCCGTACCTTTGGCAATAGGATGGCTCAATGCAATCCGGGCGATTGGTCTGATGCTGGGACCTTTGTTGATAGGAAAACTGACAAACCATCTCAATCTTCATCGGATTTTTTTCCTGCAAGCGGCGGCGATCATCTTCTGGGCGATGATTGAACATAGTTTTTATCTCTCATTGGGGATGATGTTTTTTATAGGATTTTTTACCACTACACTTTGGTCATATACGTATACCCTGATACAAACTCATACTATAAAAGAGTATCTAGGTCGAATAGTTGCCTATAATGATATGATTTTTATGGTGGTTTCTATCATGATAACGATGTTCATAGGGGTGGCATTTAAGCTGGGAGTTTCACTTCCTCTGATCACCGCCATCCTTGGGGGAGGTTTTTTGGCGGCTGGTGGATACTATCTCTGGTTTAAATCACAATACAAAGAGTTCTTAGAGTCCAAAAGTGACTAATAGTTCACCATTATCAACAACAACATTTTTGACAAAACTGCCCTGCAATGAAGATCGGTTGATCTTATAAATAGGTGTTTGCCTAAAGATTTCGTTGATGATTGGGATGATAGCACTTTTTAGTGGTCCTTGTAGCATACTGGAGAGTTTATACCCGTTAAATTCCAATTTGTCTATCATCGGTTCTCTAAGATACACTGCACCGCTTTGGGCATCATAAAATGGAATACCTGAGACAAACAGAGAACCGCTTTGTCTAGGAATCAAAGCATTTGAAAAAGCGATATCGGTACCCGTAACAACACGATCACTGCCACGTGTAAGCATCGCTTTTGGATGAGAAAGTTCAACATTGCCATAAGCAAAATCCTGTCTGATAGGAAACTGCTTTTCCAATGCACTGCTAACGGTACTGGCAGGAATCCGAACAGTCAGCCCCTGTGGAGAAATATCCTGGATACACCCAGTCAGAAAGAGTGAGAGCAAGAGTGCTATCATGATAGAGATTTTTTTCATAATTTACCTTTATATCGTTTGCTTTATTATAGCCTTTTTTACTTCATAGGAAATATTTTTCATCTTTTTTGCAAAAAGGCTTGACAAAAAGATAAAATTTATGTATAATTTCCGCTCCTTAAACATAAGGATAGACATTCCGGATTAGCTCAGCGGTAGAGTAGGTGACTGTTAATCACTTGGTCGCTGGTTCGAATCCAGCATCCGGAGCCACTACAAAATCCAATAATATTTAAAACCTTCCCTATATTTGATATTCAAAAACTTTTTCAGTCCAACAAAGTTTAATTAGTTTTTACACATTGTGTCAGAACCTATAATGTTACAGTATGCACCACAAACACAACACACTTGACTGCTATAATACACCAGATACCCCAAAAAGGCAGTTCATGAGAAATATATTTTGGAGTTTGATACTGTTGACACATACACTGCATGCAGTCAGTCTAAATGAGCTCATCGGGACAGCTTTGCTGCACCATCCTACACTGCAGGCTCTTGAGGCGAAGATCGAAGCTAAACAGTCTGATATACACATCGCAGATAGATTTGAAAATCCTCAACTTCTGATGACACACGATACGCTGGATGACTCACAGGCGATGCACAAGTCAGTCGTCAGTATCAAGCAGAAAATTCCATTTTTTCATAAACGTGACTCCAAAAAAGAAGTCTTTAAGGCAGAGCAGGAGATCCTGCAGGCAGAAGTGAGGACACTGAAAGCACAACTGGTTATGCAGATCAAAACCCAAGCGTATATACTGTGGAAGCTCAAAGCATCATCCCATATCTTGGCGCGATACATTGCCTTGACAAAAAAGAGTATCACGCTCAACACAGCTTATACAGCTACAGATGCAAATGGACAGATGGATATCGCAAAAGCTAAGCTCTCTCTTGCCCAGCTTCAAATCCAAAAGAGTACCTTAGAGGGAAAAACAGCTGCTGCCTATGCCAGGCTTTCCTATCTTGCTGCAATACCTGTGAAGCATCTAAAGATTGATTTGAAGATGGGTACCAAACCAAATTTGCGCTCTCTCAGGCAGACTATCCAAAATAGTCCAGATCTTCTCATCCAGGCTAAAAAAGTACTCAAACAAAATAGAGAACTGGAGAGAGAAAAATTAGGCAGTTATCCGGATATCAATCTCATGGCTGGTTATGCATCTAGAGATCATTTTGATGACTATTATCAATTTGGCATGGGGATACGCCTGCCCATTTATGGAAGGGAAAAGCTGGCAAAAGAGAAGGCGCGTGCTATGCTCATGGTTGCAAAAACCCAAAAAATAGACACAAAAAGTTCTCTGAGTGCTACGTTACAATCCTATTATACACAGATGCTCTCTTCTTATCAAATTTATCACATTGTGCAAGATCAGGCATTGCCGCAGATTGCTTATATGTCGCAGCTTTCTGGTACTGCTGTCTCGAGTGGTGCTGATCTATTTAGATATATCGATGTACTGTTTCAAAAGCTTACACTGGAGCAAAAGCGTATAGAAGCGATTGCAGACTACCATTTTTACAAAGCAAAACTGGCCCAGCTGAAAGGAGCAATAAAATGAAATATTTTAGATGGATATGGTTTATCTTCCCTGTGATCGCATTGGCAAAAGAACCTGTTGTGGAGCAACTTTTTTCAGTTCGTACAGTCGAAGTACAAAAAATCCAATCCAGCCATACCAAAAAGCACTATGGTTATGTGCGTGCAGATGAGTCTGGGATCTATGCACTCAGTCCTCGATTTGGAGGTTATGTAGAAAAACTGTATGCCAATCAGACATACCAGTATATCCAAAAAGATGCACCTCTGGCACTTGTCTATTCGCCTGCGGTGTATAAAGCGAAAGAAGAGTATCTCAGTGCATACCGGTTTGGCAAAAACCAAGCTGACAAAAGTTTACTCAATAGTGCCAAACGCAAACTTGCTTTGCTGGGGATAACAAATCAGGAGATCAAAGATATCATCAGGCAGAAAAGTCTCTCTTCTTTTACGACGCTTCGTGCTCCTGCAAGCGGTTATATCTTTGAGAAAAATCTAATGGAAGGATCTGCTTTCAATGCAAAGACAAAGCTTTTTGAGATCACCAATCTTGATACTGTCTGGGTTGAAGTACAGATATTTGAAGATGATTTTGCATGGATGAAAGATGCCAAAAGATTTCAGCTGCATTTTAAAACCACCCCGCAGATTTATCAGACCGAGAGCAAGATATTTTATCCCAGACTGGATGTTCAAAAGGCATCCATCACCATGCGTCTGAGCGTAAAAAACAGTGACCACAAACTCTTTCCGGGCATGTTTGCATCAGTTATCTCTCAAGATGAACCCAAAGCCTATCTGGTACTCCCCCAAAGCGCCGTTATCTTGAAAAACGGACACTATTATGTCTTTGTCGTTGGAGACTTTAAAGGAGAATACGAACCAAAAGAGGTAGAGGTCACACCACTGGATGCAGAGCATTATAGTATCACTGATGGTCTGAGAGAGGGAGACAAAGTTGTCAACAATGCTCTTTTTATGTTAGACAGCGATGCCCAGATTAATGGGCTTTATTAGGTAGTTATCATGATAGAAAAATTGATTGCATGGAGTATTGACAAGCGATGGATGACACTTTTTGCTGCGGTGATTTTGGGTGTTGCTTCTTTGTGGAGTATTAAAAATACCCCTTTGGATGCACTGCCTGATCTTTCCCCTCCGCAAGTGATCGTACATATCAACTGGAGCGGGCAGTCTCCTGAGATTGTTGAATCACAGGGCACGTACCCTCTTGTGGCACAGTTTCTTTCGATAGCCGGTATAGAGACAGTGCGCGGATACTCCAGCTATGAAAATGGGCTTATTTATATCATATTCAAAGAAAAAACCGATCTCTACTGGGCAAGGAGCCGTGTGCTTGAACAACTCGCTTCGATACAGTCAAAATTACCAAAAAATATGGATATTACGTTAGGGCCTGATGCCAGCGGCGTGGGATGGGTATATGAATATGCCTTACAATCAAAGACAAAAAACCTTGCAGAACTCAGAGCGATTCAGGATTATACTTACAGATATGCCCTGATGGGAGTTGACGGTGTGAGTGATGTTGCCAGTATCGGTGGTTTTGTGCCGACATTTCAGGTAACAGTGAACAATGACAATCTGCTTCGATATGATCTGAGTATGCAGGAGATTGCAAAGGTATTACAAAAAAACAATAATGACACGGGAGGCCGTATCGTCATCAAAAATGGTTATGAATGGATGGTACAGGCCAAAGGGTATATCAAAGATGTCGACTCTATCAGAAAACTGGTCATTAAGGCCAAAGGCGGGATACCGCTTACGATCGGAGATATTGCGAGGGTTGAGCTGACTCCTGCTCCCAGACGTGGTGTGGCAGATCTAAATGGTAAAGGAGAAGTGGTCGGAGGTATCGTCATCGCGCGATATGGAGAAGATGTCTATCGTCTCATACAGCGTGTCAGGCACAAGATGCAGGAGTTGAAAGTAGAGGGAGTAGATGTAGTAACCGTGTATGACCGTTCGGGGTTGATTGACAAGGCTGTTGATACACTGAAAAGAACACTGCTTGAAGAGAGTCTGATTGTATTGATAGTGATTGGTCTCTTTTTGATGCACCTGCGTTCATCCCTCATTGTGCTTATTGTGCTGCCGCTGACAGTTGGATTGACATTTCTGTTGATGAAACTCTTTGGTATTGGTTCAAATATCATGAGTCTTGGTGGTATTGCCATTGCTATCGGGGCGATGGTGGATGCGTCGATTGTCATGATAGAAAATGCCCACAAGATGCTCTACAAATTCCAAATAGATAAAAAAAGAGCACCAGATACCAAAGAGCACCTGCAGATCATACGGCACTCTTCACAGATGGTGGGGCGTCCGATATTTTTTGCATTGTTGCTGATTGTTGTCTCGTTTTTACCTATTTTTGCACTGCAGGGGCAGGAGGGTCTGCTTTTTACACCACTGGCTTTTACCAAAACTTTTGCGATGGCCGGGGGTGCGCTGTTGAGTATCACACTGGTACCTGCACTGATGCTTTTTTTTGTCAAAGGTACGATTCCCTCAGAACGTAAAAATCCGCTAAATAATTTTTTTATGTGGCTTTATCATCCAATCATTGTCTATAGTATCAAGTTTAGATATCTCCTGATAGTGGCACTTTTACTCTCACTGGCTGTGATATATCCTGTGTACAAAGGTTTGAAGTGGGAATTTATGCCGATGTTAAATGAACATGCTTTGATGTATATGCCCGTCACCCCATACGGTATCAGTATCGATCAAGCCAAACAGTTAGTACAAACAACAGATAAAATCATCAAGTCGTTCCCCGAAGTAGAAAATGTTTTTGGCAAAGCAGGACGGGCGGATACACCAACAGATCCCGCACCGCTTGGCATGCTTGAGAGCATCATTACCTTTAAACCCCAGTCGCAGTGGCGTACAGGCATGACATTTGAAAAATTGAGAGAAGAGATGGATGCGGCTTTGCAGGTTCCGGGACTGACCAATACATGGACCTATCCGATTCGTGGGCGTATAGATATGCTGTTAAGCGGGATACGCACACCTATAGGGATTAAACTCTATGGCAGTGATGCAAAAGGTTTGCAAAAGTTTGGCAATCTCATCGAAACAAAACTGAGAGACTATGATAATACGCTCTCCATTACATCAGATCAGGCTGGTACAGGATATTATCTTGATATCATCCCCAACCCTGATAAACTGGCACGGTATGGATTGACTAAAGAGAGATTACTGGATTATACGGCTTTGGCGATAGGTGGTATGAAAGTATCTACGTATTATAAAGGGCTGGAGCGCTATCCCATCAGCTTACGCCTGGAAGGTGATGAACGAAGGAGTCTGGATGCGATCAAAAATATACAGATCAAAACACAATTTGGCTTTGTTCCACTTGGTTTACTCTCTGAGGTAAATTTTAGACAGAGTGCTTCCGTCATCAAAAGTGAAATGGCAACGCCTGTCACTTATATCTATATCACACCCAAAGAGGGAGTGAGTGCCAGTATGTATCGAAGGGGTGCTCAAAAGCTGATTGATGAGATTAGATTTGATTCAGGATACTATATCACGTGGGCAGGTGAGTCAGAATATCTGGATTCTGCTCTGACGCGTATCATGTGGATCATCCCGGCTGTTTTAGTGCTGATTTGGCTTTTAATATATCTGGCACTGAAAAAAACAGTACCGACGATGATTGTATTTTTGACACTGCCTTTTGCCCTGTTGGGAGGTCTTCTCTATATCGATATTTTAGGCTTTTCGATGAGTATTGCTGTGATCGTTGGTTTTCTGGCACTCTTGGGTATAGCGGCTGAGACGGCCATTGTCATGATAATCTATCTGCAGGAGAGTGTGGAGAGTAGTCAAGCAAAAAGAGGAGATACTTTTGATGCAAAAGATCTTCGGGATGCCGTGTATGAAGGTGCAGTGCAAAGAGTACGTCCCAAACTGATGACAGTTTTTTCTATCATCGCATCTCTTACACCGATTATGTATACGCATGGAGTAGGGAGTGAAGTGATGCAGCGTATCGCTGCACCTATGCTTGGGGGTATCGTCAGTTCTGCCGTTTTAAGTTTGGTGATCATTCCTGTACTGTTTGAGATGTATGCTCTCAGGCAGCTGGAGAGTCACAAAAAGTGATCAATATCAGGTATCAAAAACCAAAGTAAATTTGGTTCCTTGTTTGGGTGTAGAATCAACTCGGATGGTGATGCCATAGGTATCGCAGATCTTTTGTACGATATGCAGACCCACACCAAAACCGCCTGCAATATCACACTCACGTGTATAGCGTGTAAAAATTGTTTCCAATTTCTCCTTGGGGATGCCAATACCCTGATCTTCAATACTGAAACTCTGTTTGGTCAATCTGATCGTAATAGTACTCTCAGGCATGGAGTATTTGATGGCATTTGAGAGGAGGTTGGAAAAGAGTAACTCTGCACGGGTAGGGACGATGAGGTACATCACATCTTCCAACCGGGCATCTATCATGATATGTTTTGCTTCCATCAGCTGTGCATAGTACGTGATGTTTTGTTGAAGCACTTTTTTCAGGTTAATATATTCAGGTGTGATTTTTTGCTGCTTAAAATTTAAAAAGGCAAGTGATTTGTAGATACTCTCAAGCTGTCTGGTACTGATGAGGATATTGGTGAGAAGTTTTTTATCAAAAGAGCCTTTTTGCAGTGCCCTTGTGCTACTCATACCCAGGGCAGTGATAGGGGTATTTAACTCATGTGACATATCCTGTATAAAAGACTCAATCATGACCATTCTTTTATGAAGAGGCCGCATAAAGAGCTTGGCCAGTATAATAAAGACAAAAATAATCAGCACAAAACCAATCCCCATCACAGACATTACCAGCTTTTGCAAGGCAGCCAGTTTGTGGGCGTAAAGATCTGTTTTGACGATGACATATTTGGTATTTAAATGCTCTTGAGGGCCTTGGGATACCAGTACTTTGGTGCCATTTTGCTCAAAATAGCCTTTATGATAAATGGCTGCATCATCAATAGGGATAAGAGTGTATGCAAAATGCTTTTGATCTATATGGGAGAGATCAAGCACTGTACCTTTCATCTGTGCATTGATTATTTTGCTTGAGATCTGGTCGGCAATGTGACTTAGTTTGTAAAAAGTCTCATTCTCCAGAGCATTTTTCTGTGCATTGTAGTACCAGTAGCCTGAAAGCAGTACAAAAATCAGCGAAGAACCCAGATAGAGTGCTATAAATAGATAAAATGACTTTTTTTCCAATTCATTCAAATTTGTATCCCTCGCCTCTAATATTGACTATATGTTGCTTACCGATATGTTTCCTGAGGTTTTTGATGATGGTTCTGATGGCATCATCTCCAGGCATCTCATCATATTCCCAAAAATTTTGTATCAGTTCCAAGGGGGTGACGATTCGGTTTTTGTGTTGATAGAGATAATATAGGCAGGCACACTCGCGTTTTGTGAGATGAATGGTTTTGTCTGCTGTGTGGATCTGATGCATATTTGTATCGATGCGGATTTCATCATTGATTTGTATGATATGATGCAGTCCAAAATGTTTTTTGATATTTTCAATTCTTTGTGCCAGTTCTTCAAATTCAAAGGGTTTTTTGATATAGTCGTCGCCGCCGGATGAAAAAGCGGACTTGAGATATCTGACATCTTCAAAAGCTGTGATAAAGATAGCGGGTGTTTCATCATGAAAATCGCGTAGTACTTTTAAAAGCGAAATACCATCGCCGTCTGGCAGATTGATATCAAAGATGTAAAGATCAAACTTTTTGGCTTCACACAATGCCAGTGCTTTTTGGATGCTGTAGGTCTGGGTCACTTCATAGCTCTCTTCTAGAAAATCAACCAAAATATTTGCCAATGCAGTATCATCTTCTAAAAGTAATATTTTCATAATGGATATTGTAGCATAGATGTGACACAAAGACAACACAGTAAAACAGTATCATTTGTTTATCAAATACAAAAGAGTCAATGATGCAAAAAATATTTATCATGATAATGCTTCTGCTTGTCTGCTTTAGCGGCTGTGATGAGAAGAAGCAAACAGAGTCTTCTATACCTTCAGGTATGAAGTGCGGAGCAGGAAAGTGTGGTGCAAATATGTTTGAAGGCAGTGTGGCACTGGTCAAAAAAAAACACAATATCTTATCCCAGATGAGAGAAGATGACAGCAGAAGAAGCTGTGTACAACAAGCACTGACGACAAAAGCAGTTTATGCCTGTGTGCGCGATAAAATGACCGGGAAACTGAGCACAAAATGCGGCACAAAATCGCATAGCGATAATGCTGCTATGAAGTGCGGGGCAGGAAAGTGTGGAGGTGAAAAATGAAACAGGCTGTGAAAATATCGATGGATATGGGTTAAATTACCATGAATTTTGGCAGAAGCTCTTCAATAATTTTGATTTTATCCGATATAATAAATAGCGTAAAGATAGGGAATGAGCATGCTGTATATAAAATTTTTTATTGTATTTTTTTTATTGACTGCTTTGTCTGCAAAAGATATTATCGTGCCTATTCCTTCCCAAATCCCGTACAATCACTCCAAAGCACTTTTGGGCAAAAAACTCTTTCAGGATCCTAAACTCAGCCGCGATGGGACAGTATCGTGTGCACATTGTCACTTACTCGATGCCGGTGGCGTTGATCATCAGCCTTTCTCGTTTGGAATCCAGGGGCGTGTCGGCAATATCAATGCACCGACAGTTTATAATAGTGTGTTTAACATCTCGCAGTTTTGGGATGGAAGAGCCAAAGACCTGAAAGCTCAGGTTATGGGACCTCTGCTTAATCCAAATGAGATGGATACGGATATCAAAGAGATGTTGGCGTATTTACAAAA
>JANTGR010000020.1 GCA_024762875.1 Sulfurospirillum sp. | reverse complement strand
TACAATGGGGCAGAAGATTATATTGCTGCGACTAGTCCCAGTGATATCAACATCCACGGTGAGCCATTTAGAAATGCCATCTGCTATGAAGCAACCAGAGAAGAACTCTTTGCCGGCGATCCACAATATATGATTGCCATCAGCAATAATGCCTGGTTTACCCCTTCTATAGAACCGACTTTGCAAAAACTGCTTTTGAGATATTTTTCACGTATCCATCATACTGTGATTTTTCATAGTGCGAACATGGGCGAAAATGCGGTGATCAGGTAAAAAGTTTTTCATACTCTTTGATGATTTTTTCTATAGCAAAGTTCTCTTTTGTCTCTATCATGATAGCTTCTTTGTCAAAATGAAAATTGCGTGCTTTTTCTATTGTACTGGCAAATTCCTTTTCATCAAATGGAGCTACCAAAAATCCATTCATCCCTTCATCTATGATCTCAGCTGTGCCGCCAGGGGAATCAAAGGCAACAACAGGAAGCTCGCAGGCATTGGCTTCCAAAACGACATTTGGCAATCCTTCATAGCGTGATGAAAGTACAAACAAGTCTGCCCTTTTCATGTAAGCATAAGGGTTGTCAGAAAAACCGGCCAAGGTGACACGATCTGCAATATGCAGTTTTTTTATCTGTTGTTCTAAATGCTCTTTATCGCTCCCTTCCCCTAAAATTGTCAAATGATAACGCTCATCAAGCTTAGTCATAATAGAGAGTAACATATCAAAACCTTTTTGATACCCTAGTTTGCCAACGGCCAACAGATTATACTGATCATCAGAGAGCCCATCTATATACTGCTGGGCTTTTTTTTCGATATTTTCAATATCCACAGGGTTATAAATCGTGACCAGCTTATCCCTGTTGATGCCATAGTTGTCAATCAAATCATCCCGCATAAACTTCGCTTGGGTAACGATAAAATCAAAATTTTTATACACTTTTTTATATAGCCAGTCAAAAAGACGAGGATATTTTTCTCGTTTATTGCGCACAGAAACAGTATTGGATTCTCTGGCAATAAAAATAATATTTTTGGAAAATAATGGTCGCAGCATGGCGATGATAAGATTGAGATAAGCTAGTGTCGTAAAGACAATATCGGGTTGTGTTTCTTTAATTACCTGGATAATTTTAAAGATGGCATAACGTGCTTGCGTCGCCTGTAAATCAATAACTTTAATATCATCGGGAATGAGAGGTAGATAACGCCCTTCTTTTCTCAACATTACCAAAATCGGTTCATATTTTTTACGATTTAGATGCTTTAGCAGTGTTAATATAACTCTCTCTGCTCCTCCCCCATTCATAAAAGGGAGGAAAAAGAGTATGCGTTTTCTTTTCATATGCACATTATAGCGGTTCATAATAAAGGTATTTGTAATCAAACTGTTCCACTTTATTATATTTCTTTTTCACAGAATTTAAAATAATACCGCTATTATCTAAGCCAAATTTTTCAACTAATGTATTTAACTGGTCAATATACTTCTCTTCCGTAAAGTCTGACTTTACCACAAAAAGGTTCATGTCCGCATGTTTAAAAAGCGAAATAGCATCAGCCACATAGTTTATAGGCGGCGTATCCATGATGATATAATCATACTCTTTTGTAAGCTCTTGGATAACATTTTTCATTTGTGTTGATGCCAACAACTCGGCAGGATTGGGTGGTATCCGGCCTGAAGTAATGATATTGAGATTTGTATACATTTCATGTTCCCAAATTGCATCTTTCAGTGCTGCTTTACCAGATAAAATATCACTCATACCCACCTTGTTAGAGAGCCCAAATTTATGGTGCATCTCTGGGCGGCGCAAATCCAGGGAAAGCATAATAACACGCTTTTCACTCATTCCAATGACTGATGCCAAATTAGCTGATACAACAGTTTTCCCTTCATTTGGAATATTCGATGTCACTAATATTACCTTCGATCCATTGGGAGAGACGATATAGTCTAAATTTGTTCTTACTGCTCTAAATGCTTCACTTGCCGTAGAACTGGCATCTTCCAAGACATAAGCACTGTTATAGGACATCTTATTTTCCACATAAGGAATAATACCATAGAGCGGAATATCTGTATGTTCAGATAAGTCTTCAACCGTTTTTATCTTTTTATTATACTTCGTTAAAGAAGCTAAAAATGAAAATACCAATCCTAAAAACAGACTGGTTATCAAAACAATAATTTTATTTGGCTTTGCAGGTTTGAGTTGCACGCTGGCTTTATCCAAGATACGAATATCAGACACTTTTGAAGCCTGTAATAAACTCAATTCTGATTGTCGCTGCAACAGATAAGAAAACAGTTTTTCATTGACGCCAAATAACCTCTCCAGATTTGCCAAATTTTGTTCCTTTTCAGGAAGGTTTTCCATCACCTTGTTTTCTTTGTGCACCATTCTCTTAAGTGTTGATTGTCTTTGTTTTAAATTTTGTTCAACGCCTAAAGCCACACTTCTAATTGATTTTTTTATATTGTCTATTTTCTGTGTCACAGCTATAACATTTGGATGCCTATTGGTGAGTGTGGTTAACAGCGCTATCTTTTCTGACCTTGCCGTTTGTAATTCTCTTACAAGATTTTCCAAAATAGGATATTCTTTACTAAATCCACTGATAGCCGTAAAATTTCCTCTATTTAGATCTCTTTTAAGCATCATAAACGATTGATATTGCAGTTTGGCTTCGGCATATTGTTTATCATACTCTACCAGTTTATCAACTACTTCTCTGGATTTTGTATTGATATCTAAAAAATTATTGGATTCTTTATATCTTTTTAACTTGTCTGAAGACTCTTTCAGCTGTTCTTTCACTGTCTTAACTTGCATATCCAAAAACTTAAGTGTGGAAGAGGCATTTTTTGACTTTTGATTGATATTTTGTTTGATATATTCATAAGATAACAACTCTAAAAAATCACGTACCCGGTAAGGGTTGTTATCTTCATAAGATATTGAAATGACCGAAGATCTTGCAGATGCTGGCTTGACATTTAAATTTTTTTTGACTGATTTGATCAGATCAGGCTGATATCTGATAACAAAAGCATAGGTTTTACCTTGTATGACATTTCTATTTTTGATTTTAAAAGCATACATTTTTGATTTGATATTCTGACCAAATTGATAGATCTTACCACTAAGACCATTGCGATTGCCAATAAAAGGTATCGCATCTGACAAACGTGATAATAACGGCTTGTTTTCAGATATTTCAAAGTGATTGTCATCCACAACAGAGACGAGAAACATTCTGTTGAAAATCTTCTTATCATAAACTTTTACATCTTCCAACACGATAGGACTATTATCATAAAACTCAAATTTTTTTATCCCATTGGCATCATAATAGCTCACACTATCTGAAATGCCTGCCAATGCTTTAGAGACCAACAAATCAGAATGCAACACATCCATCTCCGTTTCAATATCGGAGATACTAGGTGCATGTATAGAACTTATTAAATCATCTGTTGCGACTTTTTTTTGTTTAGCAGCCGTTGCATCAACTTCTAAACTCACATGAGAAATATATCTAGGGGTTGTAAAATAAAAATAAAGCATCCCCAAGAATAAAAATAATAAAGTAATCAACAGCGTTTTTACAATATTCTTTTTATTAAATATAGAAAAGAGTGATAAGAATGAAATATATTCGTTTTTAGCCACTAAATTAGTGTTGTGTTTCATAAAATATCCTAAAATTTATAAACTATTATATATGGTTTATATCGACTAAAATCTTTAATCCTTTAAACTTTTTCGATAAGAAATTTTGGAAACAAACAATAAAAACAGAAGTACCACCAACAAGACAAATACGTTCATCAGTGCATTTCGGGGAGATCCCCGAAAGACAAAATATCCATACGTGATGGAGATAAGATATATAAAAACCAAAGAAGCATGATATTTGGCATATATACTTCTAAAAAGTTCAGACAATATCCCGCCATACACACCATATAAAAATAACCCTATAAATATACCAACCACATTCATTGAGTACGCAAAAAGTGCCAATATACCAGGTAATACAATAGAACTTTTTTCACCATACAGTAGTTCAGTGTTCACTATCATGATAAATTGTGGATCTTCAATCCCAAAGATGGAGTTTGGCAAGATAGCAATAAAAGCATGTAAAAAGTCAACAAAATATCGAAAATCAATTACCGAACCTGATAATTGTAAACTGACTTCCAACGAGAGTAAAGGATGGGCAAAATTGGATACAATGCTTCCTTTCGCTGCATTGATTTGATTGACTCTATCACTAAAGCTGTCTACAAAAGTATCAAAATCATAATGCAGTAAATCTGGTATAGCATGAAAAAACGGATCCCCATACTTAATCACCAATAGACCAAATATTCCTGCAAGGAGTAAAAACTTGATAAAATAATGCCTGTAATAGATTGCTGTCATGATATACATTCCCAAAAGTGTCATGATCAAAAAACCTCTACTATTTGCTAAAGCTACCATCACCACAAATAAAGAGAATGAAATCAAAAAATAGAATATATTAGCATGACGAAATTGTACATTCTTTTCTAAAAAAAGTTTATAGAAAAAATAGTAGAGTATAATTTGATTCAGAGGAAAAAGTCTCGTTAAAAAACCATATTTTGCAAATATAACTCCTCCTCTATAGAGTTCTGCATTATTAATTGCGCGTAATAATCCCCCCTCACCCTGTAAATATATCAGGACAATAGCCACTAAAAACAGATAGATAAAAGGCATAAACTGCATGATTAAATCATTTTTTAATCGAAAATCAATATCTATTTTGGAAGCTGCTTTGCGGGGTGCATGCCAGTAATACCCTGCAAGAAAAAAAAGGTATGCACCCAAGATAATTGAAGAGGTATAAGGGTTTTTCCACATATAATACTTTCCAAGGACCAAATCATGTGCAATGACATCAGGACCCAAAAACATCAATGCCAGAGGTGCAAAAACGTAAACCAAGAAAAAAAAGGCATTAAATAGTGTTAAATGGTCAATTATAAAATATCTTTTACGTTTGATTTCCACAAAGATAATCACAACACCCAAAAGAATATATAAAAAATAATCCATACAATACCTTCATAATAACTATACTCATAGATATCGACATTTGATATATATTTTTAAGTCACCTTTTAAGTAAAATACTTTAGTATCATATAAGGCCATCCCAGATAGCAAGGAATTATGATGCGTAGTCCTATTATTCTCTTTATCTTTTGTGTAATATATCCACCCTTATTTGCACAACAGAATTATTTTGTCTCTACAAAAGGAAATGATAAAAACCCTGGAAGCAAGCAACAGCCATTTAAAACACTGCAAAAAGCCCTCTTAAAAGTTCATGCCGGTGAGATAATTTATCTACGGGGTGGAATCTATCCTCTAGGGATATCTATAAAAGTAAAAGGTTTAGCGCAAGCACCTATCATGATAACAGCATATCAAAAAGAAAAAGTACTTTTCAAAGGTGACAAATCTTCTAAAAATAATGATATTCGTATTCTTGGAGATTGGATTATCTTAAAAAACATTGAGCTTAGAGATAGTTATAATGGATTGGTGCTTGAAAAAAATGCTTCACACAATATACTTGAAAATATCCGCTCTCATCACAATCACTTCTCCGGTTTTATGATTACAAGAGGTGCCGCCTACAATAGCATTATCAATTGTGATGCTTATGATAATATCGACATAGGAGGTTCAATGGGTGATGGTGGGAATGCAGACGGTTTTGGGACAGGTTCACGTATAGGCAATCACCAATACATAGGTCCCGGAAATCGCTTTATAAACTGCCGTGCATGGCACAATTCAGATGATGGTTTTGACCTATGGAAATCAGGAAACCCTGTCACACTTATCAACTGCCAGGCTCATGACAATGGCTATGCAAAAGGAGATGGAAACGGCTTTAAACTAGGACCGAACAATCCTATCCACTCCAATGATTATCATGTTGTTATCAATTCTAAAGCATGGAACAACAAACAAAATGGATATGACTACAACGATAATAAAAATGCGCTCACTCTCTATCATAACAGTGCCTCATACAACAGAGTCAATTACAAATTTTTGGGTAAAGCCGCGCATATCATGATAGAAAATAAATCTATACAGTCACAAAGTTTCAATAAGCTCTCTAGCTACATTGTTGATATCAATAATAGCTGGCATAATAAAATATTGCCTCAGTAAATAGTACCAACAGGGACTATTTACTTTTAACAGTGGAGATTTTATTTTGATTTTAATTTAATATTATCTAAATTTCCACCCGTTGCGATAAATGTTTCAACTTCCAACACAACATTGTCCGGTTCCAAAATCTGTAATTGATTTTCGACATTGATTGTAAAGTTTTCCCAAAGATTCACATCAGCATAACCAAATCCACGTACCTGTTCTACAGGAGAAGGGAAAATCATGCGTTTGGAACCATCTGCCAATACCACAGTTTTAGGGCTCATACCCTCATGTGTATACCAAGAATCCCAGAGTAAAGTACGTATACCCTTTTTTGTTCTTGTTTTCACACCTAGAACATAATGCGGCATATTATTGCCATCACCACCGATATCTACTGAAAGAATTTTTTGGGATGTATTGTTCATAGGAAGATGATATTCGGCTTTGTTGACCCAGTTACCATTTTCCAATCTTTGCCAATGCGGTTGCAGTTTCACAAATCCGGAACTGTTAAATCCAGGAGTATTTCTCTGTGGAGGTGTATTGCCGACTATAGTCACCCACCCATTGGATAGAGCCACTTCGGCATCTTCATACATAGTGTCAGGTAGTAAAGGAGCACCATCTGTCATTGTGATATTGTCGACTTTTCCGGAACCTCTGATCAAGAGACCATTCACGGCGATGATATGATTGTCCGGTTCAAACTCTTTTAAATCATCTTCTAAATTACGTGTAATCGTATGCCACTTACCATCCATGAAGGTCTCACCCAAACCATGATGTATATAAGTACCACCCCCTATAATCCCTCTGTTATTCGAGGCACTGCTATAATAGAGGTAACGCTCACCTTTAGTCGTACTGACCGTAAAATAAAAAGAGTATGGTTCACTGTACTTAATATCCCAGCTGGCAGTTTTACGATTTAACTCAGCCCATGCACCAGCCTGACCTGACCAATTTCCTATTTTGTATCCATTTTGCCGGCCAGAGCCACTCAATGAGATCACTCTACTGTTGGAATCCACATCCAATTCATTGGCAACAGCTGCACCTGCAGGTGTATTATCATAAACGCTCCAGCCCACTGTATCGGCATCTTCCGCATCTTCATACACCACAGGATCAAGTATTGGTCTGTTTGGTGTCAAGGTTATATCATCTATTTTACCGCTTCCCCTCACTAAAAATCCATTGACCGCTATCAAACTGTTATCGGGTTCATACTGCAATAAATCTGCTTCTAAATCTCGTGAAAAACTCTGCCATGTACCATCATTACTCTTACTGCCCAGTCCATGGTGAATATATCCATTTCCCATATCCCCAAGGTCGGTATCTCTAGCACTGTAACGTAAATAGCGTGCTCCTTTTGTCGTGTTGACAGAGATATAAATCGTATAATCTTCAGCAAAGTTCATTTTCCATGCAATATTTTTTTCATCACGATTGTTCCATGCGCCTTCACGACCTGTAAAATTCCCCAGGATGTATCCATTTCTTCTGCCATCTCCCTGCAGAGTTATCACATGATTTGCGCCTTCGAGGAGATTACTGACAATGGCACCGGCAGGGTTGTTGTCATATATACTCCAACCCACAGTATTTCCATCTTCAGCATCTTCATATACTGTAGCATGTAGATTTGAAAAAATCGCACAAGCACATAAAAATGACAATATTTTTGTTGATTTCATTATTCTATTCCCTCCATACTACTTGGATATTCCATCCCTGATGTCTCTGCATTTTGTGTAGCAGCACCTACACTCTCTTGAGCAGCTAACTGCTCTTGTTCTGCACTCATCGCCACTGAGTCAATATTGGCAATTGTTGAAGTTCCATCACCTACAACATCTAAGTTTTCCTGGATTCCAATCTCACTTGATATATCCACTGTATGCCTATTATCCCCGACTTGACTGCCACATCCATTCATAAACGCAGCAATCAATATCATCATCAATAATTTGTACATTAATCTGCTCTCCAAATTTTAAGTTTCAATTACTTATATAATATAAACATACATATTAAACAAACATTAATTATAATAATATATAGCCATTTTTCTAATAGAGTTACTATAAGTAGATAATTCTCTCTTAAAAAAGTACTTCTCTATACTTTATAATAGTTTACAACCGCGCCACTCTCATGCTCTTTCGTCCCTAAAAGCTGAAAAGATTGATCAAGCAATGTACCACAGGTAGGTCTTCCATAAATCAAATAGACCTCATCTAAAAAAAATGCTTTCTGCGCCACGATATTGGCAATCACTTTTTCCATCACTACCTGGTCAAATGGATTGAAAAAATAAATCACTGTTGTCTCTTTGGGAGGTATAAAAGTCGTTGCATCCTGATATAGAGCATGGATATTTTGAAGCCCCAGTTTATCGATATTATTGATACTGACAGCATGAAGCTCTTTTGCGAATTCAACGCCATAGACTTCTTTAAATCCCAATGCCCTGGCATGGATTAAAGCAGCACCTTTACCACTCCCATAATCTATAAAAAGTTCTTTCTTTATCTTTTTACCAGCCACCGTTTCAAGCTCAGAAAAAATACGACTAAAAAAGTCTTTAGAGGTCGATACCAAAGCAGTACCATGCTCTTTATAATCTCCTGTCAATGTCAAATCATGCAAGTTTTGGGTAGAAAAGTCCACCCCTTTCACCTTATAGTAAAAATGCTGATACAATTTATCGATGGTTACTTTGAGACCATTGGTTTTCAAGGAGTCAAAAAATACCTTTGTTTTGAAAATCAAGGTATTTTGATGCGACATATCTACATTGGTATGCATTGCCAAACCGGGTTTTTTTTCTGCCATTTTTTCCCTTTAATCTACTTTTTTTCCAAGCCACTGCGGATAAGAAAAACGGTTATTGTATTCTAATAGAAGAGTCACATACTCTGCTTTAAAGTCCCATTCATACATTCCCACACCCCATCTGCAGGTCTCAGTTTTATTGATAGAGTAAAAATACCCTCCGCTTTTCAGTATTCTGTTGATATGTCCTAGATAATAATCTAAATACTCCTGAGATAAAAATCCCAATGAAGCGGTATTGATGACCAAATCCACACACTTTGCAGGTATCAGATCAACAGCTTGTGCAGGAAGGATGATGAAGTCATATTCCTGCATCAGATGCTGAAAATCCTCTTTAGTATCTATAATATCTTCCAAGAGTGCAATTTTTTTATGCGGGAACTGATATTTTATATAATAAGCAGCAAAAACAATCACTTCAGGTAAATCCACCAAAATATGACAAGAATTGGGTATATAGTTTTTTAAGATACTCGGTAGTCCGCCATATCCTGTTCCAATGTCCACGATCACACTTTTTTGCTCAGAAGGAAAAGTGATATTTTCGGCTATATCATGTGTTGCCAATGCATAAAAAAGCAGTTTTTCACTGAGTCGCTGCCCACGATAATGTACACAGGCAGTATTACCTGCATAACTCTCTGACAGTGATGCTAAAATCTCTTTTTTAACCTTGGCAGCACTGCGGTGATATTCCAATACCAAGTCTATTGCTTTAAGATAGGCACTCATATAACTTTCATCTATATCCACTTGTTTAAAAGTATCAGCGATGATACGTTCAAAACTGTGATTTTTTCTAAAATTTATCAAAGTATCTTTTTGTATGTGCCCCTCTTTATCTAAAAGTATCTTTTTAAATGCAGAGGTGGCATTCTCCCAATCTTTTGTTTTATCCATATTATCATGATAGTGTTGCTGCGCTAACAGATAAGAGTTTTCAATTTTTTTAAAATAGTCATCTAAAAGCTCTTCTTTTCTTTTGCCAAAAGGAGATCGTGGCCATAAAATGTCATGATGACCTTTTTTCTCTTCCTTATTTAGTATGATATCGGTATCAAATCCATCTAATAAAATACGCTTTTTAAAGATTTTTCCATGACTGATTAACGCAATAGATTCACGCAGTCCAAATAAAACACGCCCAAAAAAATTATAAAACAAAATGGATTGAAAAGGGCAGCGATGGGCATTCCAGGGGTGTAGTAAAAATTGGGACTGTTTTTGATAAATCATACGGTCTGCAATCTGATAAAGCTCTTTTTTCAGAAAAAATAGCCTTTTAAAAAGCCACTTTATAAGGGCTTTGTTGTTCATCAAACTCTCCTCTTTCGTTTAAGTACAAATTTATTCTTTCCCTCATCCCACGTTACTTCTTTAATAGTATGCAAATATTTTTTAATGATCAACTTTTCATTATACTCTTCTACCATAAACTTTCGCGCTTCTTTCCCCATTTGTTTTCTCTGCTTGTGTGTTAAATGCAGCATTTTCTCCATCTTGGATATGAGATCATGATAATCTTGCATGCCACAAAGATAACCACTGACATTATGATTGACCAAGTCACGGCATCCTGGTACATTGGAAGCGATGATTGGCTTTTGCATGGAAGCTGCTTCCATCAAAATCATACTCACACCTTCTCGATAAGAAGGTAGTACTACACAATCAGCCCCAGCAATAAAAGGCTTTACATCATCCGTAGGCCCCAGATAGTTGATATATCCCTTTGCTTCCCAATCCTCTACCTGCTTTTTTGAAATCGCTTTTGGGTTTTGTGCATCGATAAATCCCACTAGTTGAAATTCAATATTTTGATATCTCTTTTTCAACTCTTTTGCTGCTTTGACGTATTCACCTACCCCTTTATCCCACAGTAACCGTGCAATAAGAATAAACCGAAAAATATTATCTTGACGTTTCATTTCAATAGGAGCAAAGGTTTCTACATTGATTCCTTCACTAGGCAATAAATCCATCATTTTTTCTGGAACCAAATCTTCCAATATAAATTTGTTTTTATCTTCAATATTGATAAACCATACTTTTTGGGCATATTTCAAAGAGAATTTATAAAGTCGTTTCGCTATTTTTGCTGTGATATTATCATGAATAAACGTATAACCCAGTCCCGTAATCACCGCAATTGACTTTTTCCCTGCGATTTTAGCAGCAAATGAACCATAGATATTGGGTTTGATTGTATAGTGAAATATCAAATCAGGAGAAAGAAGTTTATAGGCCTTTTGCAACTTATACACCATGCGTAAATCTTTGAAAATATTACTACCCTTGTTATCCATAGAAAGCTCGATATAGTGACAGCCAATCTCTCTAAAATCATCAGAATGTTTATCTCTAGGAGCGATAACAACCACTTCATATCCTGCTTCCACCATAGCCTTCATCACTCCCAAACGAAACTTGATCATACTCCAGGATGTATTGCTTACCAAAACAATACGTTTCATAGACTAGCTCCTTCAATAACTGATAAAAAAGCATCACAATATTGTTTATAGACCTTTTCAAGCTGAAAATCAGCAGCTCTTTGTATCGCTTTTTGGGCAAACTTTTCTCTTTCATTATCATGACAAAGTAAAGATGACATTGCTTCACGCATAGCACTTACATCATCTACGGCAACCAAGGTTCCAAATTCTGCATATTCAATTCCCTGGGTAAGTCTGTTACCGCTGTCACTAGTGGGTGAAAGAATTTCTCTAGGACCCGAAGGGCAATCAGTCGATATAACTGCACAACCACAGATCATTGCTTCGACCATAGCATTGGGAAAACCCTCAGATCGGGATGCAGAGAGGTATATACCCGCTTTGGACATATATTGATACGGATTATCCTGAGATCCCGCAAAAATGACCCGGCTTTCTATATCCAGTTCTCCAGCCAGCCTTCTAAGCAAAGATTCATCCTCACCGTCACCAACCAGCACCAGCCAAGCCTCTTCTTCCAGCCTTGAAAATGCCTGTAAAAGCATCTGCATATTTTTGGTCTTTCGAAATCTGGAAACCGCTATCAACGTTTTTTCTCTGGGAATATCAAAATCAATAGACACTTGTGAGAGTTTTTGAATTTTTTCTACATTATAAGGATTGCAGATCACAATCTGTTTAGCGGCATCTATACCAAAATTTTCGACTAAGTCCTGTTTTGTACCCTCAGAAACATTGATCACCATAGATGCTTTTGGATAGAGTTTTTTGATAAGAAATTTATTTATTTTAGCATTTAATGATTGATTGTTATACATCGAACTTGCATTCACACGTTCACTAACGATAACCGGAACATTATGAAAGAAAGAAGCTAAAATATTTACATAATCAGCCCGGTACAAAAAACTGACAATTAAGTCAGGATTATTTTGTTGGATATAACGATGCAGTTTATATGCCAAAATTGGAATATAAAGTGTCTTTTTGATATTACTTTCTGCATTATTCAACGATGAAAGCAGTGTCACTTTTATCTCTTTGGGAATCGCATATGCTATTTTGTCTTCCAGTAAAATGAGTTCTACCTTAAAAGTACTATCATGATAAAAACGTTCCAGTAAAATAGAAAGTACTCTTTCTGCGCCTCCCTGGGAGAGAGAATTGATGATAATAGCAATGCGTTTTTTTGACAATTTCAACTTCTCCTGTTGTAAGGCTGTTTTCTGTAACGTAGATATCGGCATATTTATCAAAAAATAAAGTCTGATATTAACACAAATAATATTATTTTATTTATGTTATTATAAGTCACATATACTATCATTACTAAAGATATAAAATAGTCCGTAAGGAGCATAATGCATTTTTACAAATATATCATTTTACTCAGTATTATGATACTGCTGTCAGCAGGTTGTGGAGGCAGCCATACGGAGAATTTTACACTCTATGAAGATGCAGAAAATGGTTTATCACAGGAGTGGCAAAGGATTAAAGGAGAAAGTTCTCCCAGCATCATAAATGCGCACAATGAGAGCCGATATTGTGTCAATCTACCGGTGAGCTGGTATCAAGATGAAAAAGGCAACTGGCACAACCCGCATGAATATCACCTGCCCCTTGATCAGGAACATGCCAATTTTCTTGAACTGGATGTTGGAGGCAGTGGTATGGAGATACCCCACTATATCATAGGTATCGCAATCAGTACCCGTTACGGATCCAGGATACTCCTCTGGGACTCTTTTTACACCCATGAAGGATTAAGTGCAAAGATAACCAAACATGAGGATGGTTCAGCCACACTCATTTTCCCCTCACCTATAGAACTGGTTCGTGGTTTTGGCTATGAGTCAACTACGCAATGGACACACTTTAAAGTTGATATAGCTGCATACCTGCATCAGTTTGAACCGGATAATCAAGTCACATGGATTGATACATTTATAGCGACAGGCGGTAATTTGGATAATATCGGCTTATCCTCCTACCGATAATAAGGAAAAGCATATATGAACAAAATATTATCAGGTGTGATCAATCTAAACCAACCAACTGACAATACTGTTTATGAGAGTCAGCCTGCCTTTTTAACCCCCGCTCTGCAATACCTGGAAACCACTATCCAGTTTCATGGCAGACTCTACAACGCTGCTTTCTTAAAGGAGAGACTTTCTTTACAAGAAGAGGTAGATGATGCTATGCTTATCATGATAGCCTATCATCACTGGGGCATACAACTGTTAGAAAAACTAGATGGAATTTTTGCCTTTGCTCTATATGATCATAAAATACAGACACTTTTTTTAGCCAAAGACCGTATGAGCATTGAACCCCTCTTTTACTATCATGATAAACATGCTTTTTGTTTTGGCTCTTCGCTTCGAACACTGAGCCAGCTGGAGCCTTTTTTCAAAAAACTCAATAACACTGCACTCTCAAACTATTTTACCTATGGTTATATCATGCAGCCAAATACGATCTATCAAAACTGTTATAAAGTCAAGTCCGGGCATTATCTGATTTTTAACATTAATAATAACAATATCAAAGAAGAAAAATATTGGGATTTGGGTGCGTGTTATGATAAGCCAAAACCAAGACTCAGTGAAAGTGACTGCAAAGCCAAGGCACATACACTGCTTGAAAAATCCATCCAAAAACGTCTCCTAAACAGTAAAAATTATGCTACATCTTTAAGTGGAGGTTATGACAGTTCAACTCTGGCAGCTATATTACAAGCAAACAGCCCTAAGAAAATCAAAACTTTTACCATCGGTTTTGAAGATGAAAAGATCAATGAAGCCCCTGAGGCCAAAAAGATAGCCCAACATTTGGGCACTGAGCATCATGAGCACTATTTTTCAGCTGCTGATGCCTTACACATCGTACCCAAGCTCTCAGAAGTCTATGATGAACCTTTTTATGACAATGGGTCTATCCCCACAACGCTGCTCACAGCTTTGGCAAAAGAAGAAGGGATTGATACTATCTTTGCTGGTGATGGCGGAGATGAAGTTTTTGCCACTGCTGATGATATAGAAAGATTTGATCATATCTTAGCCCTGCCCCAACCACTCAGAGATGGCATCTACAGACTTTTAAATCTCTTCAATCCTTCCACATTTCCCTACATCAAAGAGTATAAAAACTTCCCTACCAAATATTATAAATTTATCCACATCTTAAAGGCACACAATATTCCACAAATGGTCAAAGTCAAAATGACGCTTTTTCACCCAAACGAGATCAATGCACTACTGCAAAATGCTGATACAATTTTTCCAACTGTATTTGATGATATCTACTTTGGAAAATATGCACAGAGCGTAGACAAAATAATCGGTTCATACTTTAAAACCTTTATGACAGATGGGGAACTCATAAAATCCACACAGGCTTTTAGCTATCATGATATCACCATAAGAGAGCCCTATCTTGACCGCGATTTGATAGATTTTATGGCACAAGTTCCAGGTGATATCAAAATCAAAAACGGTATTAAAAAAAACCTGCTCAAGCAAATTGCCCATGATTATATACCTTCTTCCTTACTTGATCGTCCCAAAAAAGGATTTTCTGTTCCCTTTTCACACTGGATGAGACATGAGCTTAAACCACTGCTTATGGAAACACTCTCTGAAGAGAACCTGAAAATAGATGGAATTTTAAACCCCACCTATGTTATCCATCTCAGAAATAGCTTTTTAAATGGAAAAGAGGAATATAAATATAAACTTTGGTCGATACTACTCTATCAACTTTGGTATGAAAAAAATATGCGCTAGCTAAAAAGGAGATATAAAAATGGGTTGTCAGATTAATAATGAAAAAAGAGAGTATCAAGCACCAACTGTGGATTTTGACACCTGGAGCGATGAAAAACTTTCTATCATCAAAACACTTATCAACCAAAAAATAGACGCTATTTCAAAACCAACGCTTGTCATTTTTGAGATAGGTCATTTTATGCTTCCATCCAAAGAAGAAAACCTTGACTGGGCATTTAAAAACATCACTTTTGCTGATGCACTGGCCCAAAAAATTATCAAAAAATATAAAAAGAGAGTAAAGCTTTTAGCAACACTGCTTATCAACAACCTCGACTCTGATCAGGAAAAAGCCTCCCAAAAGTTACTGGAAGAGATGTTTGAAGGCAAAAAATATATTCCGCTAAAATCACTCAAAATTCTTTCCGAAAGAAATTTGAAAAACCGTGCCTATAAAGCACTCAAAAAGAATGCTGCCTTAGCAGACAGCTTCATCCATATCGATGGCAAAGCTTATATGAAAGACGAAGATTATCAACATGATTTAGCCGCAGGTTTTGTTGATGAGCATGGCAGTATTATCCCACGCTGCGGGCTGATTCTCACCAGTTTTTTAGATAAAATCGCTGAGTTTTCACGCATTCGCATGCATCCCAAAAAAGAGTATGAAGTGATATTTGTCTCTTTTTCACAAGAATACCATGAATACGAAAGAGTGAAACTGGGTGTGGACATCTATAGTTCTACACACAAAGATATCACGATCACTCCTATCGTTATGCATTGGGGATATGCTATTGACCAGTGTCATATTTCTCATCGAAACAGCGATGAAAAAAAATGGAGCACATTAGATTAGTGCAGCAGTAAATCCCTCTTTCTAAACTTATAAAATATAAAATAACCCTTCGTCACATAAATAAAAATAGCGATAGCAATATTCAACCAAATAAGTCCTAACACAGAATAATAATAAATCACCACAGGGGCAATCAGGATATTCAGTACCCCTGCTGTAACAACAATATCATTTAAAAGTTTTTTTTCATTTAAGATGACCAGCATATTGGTAAATTGATTGCCATAAAGATAAATAGCCAAAACAGGTGCATAAATATGCAGCAATGTAACAACCAGATTCGGTGGTGTCATCCCCATCACCAAGCCTAAAATCTCAGGTGTATAGAGATAAACTAAAAGTGCGACTGGTAACATAATCACAAAGATAAATACAGCTAGTTGACTATTTCTTGTATAAAAGAGTGCGAGAGACTCCTCATAGACTTTATTAAGATATGGATAAAGTGCTCTTGTCAGCGATATCATGATAGAACCCACTGCACGGATGATTTTCTCAACGATAGAATAATATCCGACCAGGGTATTGCTGGCAAAAAATCCAAGGATAATGACATTCATACTCTGATAAAGCTGTACAGCGATACGTGACGTAAAGATATACCAAGCATCTTTGAGATAGAAAAGTAACTTCTCCCTGCTTTGCCAGGAAAAGAGAACATTAAACTTGTTTTTTGCTATTTGCAGCGCCAATATACCAGCGATCATGGCACCAATCGAGTTAAAAACAAAGACCAGATAAAGGTCAGATTGTTCCTTCACAAAAGCAAAGATAGCCAGCATAAAGATAATCTTTGCTACTGCATTCAAGATCGTAATATAACGCATTTTTTCAATTCCCTGAAAAAACCATACAGGGAAAAGCACCTGCCCCATCACCAGTCCAAAAGCATAGATATACAACAAAGCATTTTCAGAAAACTTATCTACAGTAACAGTAAGCAAAACTACAAATAGAAAAAAGAGGACAGCCATCATCGTTTTGATGATAAGCACTGAAGAAAATATTTCATTTATTTTGAGTGGATTGTTACTGTGAGTGGAGATATGTTTTGTAGCAGAAAGATCAAAACCATAATCGGTAATGATCACCCCGTAGTTAATGACTGCCATCACAAAAGAAAACAACCCAAAACCTTCGATACCTAGTACACGCACCAGATACGGGAAGGTAATGAGTGGGACGATATAATTGACTGCCTGTAAAATACTCAAAGACAAAAAATTGTCCATTAGCCTCTTAAAAGTACGCTGATCTGCATGCATATATCACCTTGTTTATCTCTACTTTTTATATCGACATAAAACTAAGATAATTTATCCAGCTTATAGAACTTCCTGAATCTTCACAATCGCATCGACACACTTTTTCAGATCCTCTAAAGTCAGCATATTTGGGCCATCACTGAGGGCACAGCTTGGATCAAAATGGGTTTCAAAAAAGAAGCCATCCACTCCCACTGCTGCTGCAGCTTTGGCGAGTGGTACTACAAATTCACGTTTTCCGGAACTTTTACCACCTGCTCCGCCTGGCATCTGTACGGCATGTGTCGCATCAAATATCACAGGTGCAAAGGAGCGCATAATCATCAAAGAACGCATATCCACCACCAAGTTACCATATCCAAAGCTGCTTCCACGTTCAGTCAGCCATAAATTGGCTTTTTGGCTATTGGCATACGTTGCTTCCTCAAACCCGCGTGTTTTCAGTACCTTCAGTGCTGAATACTCCATATCGGCAGGATTCATAAACTGCCCCTTTTTGACATTGACGATGCAGTCACTTTTTGCGGCTTCGACCAGCAAGTCTGTTTGCCGGCACAAAAATGCCGGTATTTGTACCACATCTACCACAGAAGCCGCTTCTTTGATTTGCCATCCTTCATGTACATCTGTCAAAAGCTTATATCCAAACTCTTTTTGTACCTCTTCAAGCATCTTCAACCCTTCATGTACACCAGGCCCTCTAAAACTATCCAAAGACGTACGGTTGGCTTTGTCAAAACTTGCTTTAAAATAAAAATCAATCTTTTCATTACTGTCATATTGCTGCAGCCCTTCAGCAATACGCATCAAGTTATCCCGACTTTCTATGACACACGGTCCTGCTATCAATATCATTTTATTCTCCTTGCTTTTCTATCTTTAAATTTTTCATTTTGCCTACCAGATCTCCATACCAGAATATATCCTTCAATACAACAGCATCCGAGATACCAACATCATTGATATTAACAAAAAATTCACCATTTTTACTGGCAAAAACTTTTTGATTTAAAATGACAATCAAGACATGATTCTCTTTTTTGAGTAATTGTTTGATGCTCTCTTTCTGTTTACCCTGTGGGGCTTCTACACTCAAATGGCCATCCTGTTTACTTGCACCCACAGCATGCAGTGTTGTCAGCTTGGTTGGAGACAATCCTTTGCCAATCAAGTGTGGCAAATTAAAAAATATCGTCAAAATATCATTTGTAGCATAATAACCAAGTGCTTGACGCGATTCAGTCACTTTTCCGCCATCAACACTTGTTTTGACTACAATGACAGATTTGTCTTTGTGATTGAAAAAATAGCGTTTGCGCTCTTCTTTGGATCCCCAGGTACGATTTTTGACAAACAGCATCGGTATCAACTGCCCCTGACGTACGATCCCGGTACTCTCATAAATCTCTTTGCGGTGCCGGCTTACAAAACTTGCAATACCTTTACCTTCAGCCTCAATACGGATTTTGTAGGTACCACTCTCGATCGTGATAGTGGCATGGGCACTGCCCACCTGACCCAACAGACCAAAGCTCACATCATAATCTGCCGAGATAGATTTAAAATCAAATCCAAATAAGCTCAAAGGCAATAAAAGTATCAAAAAAAAATATAATTGTTTCATGTGGAAAATTCTATACTTTTTTAGATAAAATATCCCCATGCAAAATATACTAGATTTTTTTAATCATTCTGATACCCATATCACTTTCTGGATGCAGAAGTTATCTGCCCTCCCTTTTATGAAAATAGCAATGGCTGTTGCACTTTTTCTCTTTTTTCTCTTTCTACGCAGAATTTTTGCACTCTTTGTTATCAAAATAGTAAAAAAGTTTTTTGATAAAACAAAAAATACAATCGATGACCAAAGTATCAAAATCCTGCTTGGACCCGTTAGTTTTGTCTTTATCATAATCGGTTTTAATGCCTTTTTGAGCATGCTCGATCTGCATGTCACCTGGACGCGGCACTTAAGCACCTCCCTTGTGGTTTTTGATGTTTTCTGGATTTTATTTTATCTGGTTGATCTTTTTCAAAGTGCATTTGGTCACATAAACAAACAGTATTCAAAAGCACTCTCAGCTGAAATTGGCAAATTTTTGAGCCGGATATTTAAGATCATCATCATTGCTCTTGGCATGATGTCCATCCTGCAGGTTTGGGGTATCAACGTTTCCGCTTTTGTCGCATCACTTGGACTGGGTGGTCTGGCATTTGCACTGGCAGCCAAAGATGCTGCGGCCAATATTTTTGGCTCTATAGCTATCCTTGCTGATAAAGCCATCTTGGTGGGAGAATGGATCAAAGTGGATGATGCTGAAGGTGTTGTCATGGATATCGGTATGCGTACCACCAAGATTAAAAGCTTTGAAAATGCTATCATCACCATGCCTAATCAAATCATCGCCAATACAAAAATTATCAATTATTCCAGACGCGGTGAGAGACGTATCAAAGCAAGAATCGGCTTAACCTACGATACAACAAATGCACAGATGCAAACGATATTGGCAGAGATCAAATCTATGCTGCAATCACACCATGGTGTATCAAAAACAAGCACCCTTATTGTCAATTTTGACCGTTTTGAAGATAGCAGTCTCAGTATTTTTCTCTATTTCTTTGCCAATACGGCAAATTGGGAGCGATATCTGCAAATCAAAGAAGAATTAAATCTAAATATCATTAAAATAGTAGAAGACAATAATGCATCTTTTGCATTTCCATCACAAACAATTTATATAGAAAAAGACCTATCATGATAAAAATCGCCCTGCTTGGAAAACCAAATGTCGGAAAAAGTTCACTTTTCAACCGCCTCAGTCACAAACTCGATGCCATTACTTCCGATGTCAGTGGTACTACCAGAGATGTCAAAAAAGCAGAAATCAAGATCAATGAAAAACCACTTTTATTGATCGATACAGGTGGCCTGGATGACTCATCCACCCTTTTTCAGGCTGTACAGGACAAATCTCTGCAAGCGGCCAAAGAAGCAGATATCATTCTTTTTATGGTTGATGGTAAAGTTTTACCCAGCGATGAAGACAAACAGATATTTTTTTCTTTACAAAAACTGGGCAAACCTATTGCACTCGTTGTCAACAAAATGGACAGTGATAAACAGGCAGATGAGATTGGTTGGGAATTTAGCTCTTTTGGTGCCAAAAACCTCTTTTTTCTCTCTGTGTCACACAACAGAGGCACCAAAATCCTTACCGACTGGATCGATACTTTTTTACCGCAAACTGCTCCCCAGCCACTGATAGAAGACGAGGATGATTTTTCCCTGGAAGCACTATTGGAAGCGCAGGGAGCAAGTATCGAAGATGAGGAAGAAGAGTCTGATATCAAAATCGCCATCATCGGGCGTGTCAATGTCGGTAAAAGTTCTCTGCTCAATGCCCTGATCAAAGAAGACAGGTCTGTGGTCAGTGATGTAGCAGGTACCACTATTGACCCTGTAGATGAGAGTTTTGACTATCATGATAAGCACTTTACTTTTGTCGATACTGCAGGTATCCGAAAAAGAGGAAAGATTGAAGGTATCGAGAGACATGCACTGCAGCGTACACAGCGTATGCTGGAAACTGCAGATATTGCACTTTTGGTACTGGATGCTTCTGAACCATTTAAAGAGCTGGATGAAAAGATTGCGCATCTGGTGGATAAATTTCAACTAGGGTGTATCATCGTACTCAACAAATGGGACAATGCTTTGGAGAATTATGAAAAAAGTGTGCAGGATGTGAGAGATCGTTTTAAATTTCTCTCATACGCCCCTGTGATTACCCTCTCCGCACTCTCACACAAAAGAGTCCATAAAGTCAATGATCTCATACTCAGAGTCTATGACAACTACAGCAGACGAATCTCCACTTCCAAACTCAATGAAGTAGTCAAATCAGCCAATAGCAAACATCACCTGCCGGCAGAACAGGGGAAACTGGTGAAAATATATTTTGCTACACAGTATGAGAGTAAACCTCCACGCATTGCACTGATCATGAATCGTCCAAAAGCACTGCATTTTTCATACAAACGTTATTTGGTCAATCAACTCAGAGAAGCATTTGACTTTGAAGGTGTACCACTTATTTTGGAAGCCAAATCCAAAAAAGTAGATGAAGAGCGTGCAGAAAGGTTTTTATAAATGAACAATATCGTCCTCATAGGTTTCATGGGAGTGGGTAAAGGCACTGTTGCCAGAGCTATGACCAAAACAAGCCAACTCTACGCTATCGATACTGACGATATGATAGAGAGTCTGGAAAACAAAAAGATCAAAAAAATCTTTGAAAGTGAAGGTGAAGCCTCTTTTAGAGCCCTGGAAGCCAAGACTGCCAAATGGCTTGAAAAAAATGTCAGTCAAGCAGTTATTTCAACCGGCGGCGGATTTTATAAAGTCAAAAATCTTAAAAAAATCGGTACCGTGGTTTTACTGGATGCACCTTTTGACTACATCCACAAACAGATATTAGCCCATCCAAACGCAAAGCGAAAACTGGCAAAACGACCACTTTTTCAAGATTTGTCAAAAGCAAAAGCACTCTACAAAGAGCGTCTCTTACTTTATAAAGATATTGCAGATATCATCATTGATATACAGGGCAAAAGCCCGGAAAAAATCAGTAAAGAGATACTCAAATTGCTATCATGATAAAAGCTACCAGACTTTTAACTCATGATAAAGGCTGTCACGCTCTACCGGGGTAAATCCTGAATTTTTGATAAAATTAACAAATTCTTTTAATGGCATACCATTGCCGCTATTGGCTCCGGCAGCAGAATTGATCATCTCCCGTTCGATCGTACCATCCAGATCATCTGCCCCAAATTCTTGACTCACTAAAGCGAGATTGATAGTCGAAGTCACCCAGTATGCTTTAAGATGCGGTATATTGTCCAGGACAATACGGCTGATTGCCATGGTTTTAAGTATCTCTTGAGATGAAAGAAAATTTTTAACATTCAAGAAATTGTTGTCTCGTTGATAAACCAGAGGAATAAAGGTGTTAAATCCGCCTGTGATATCCTGTAGATCACGCAACCTCATCATATGATCGACACGATGGGCACGCTCTTCTATATGGCCAAACAACATCGTTGCATTTGATTTACGCCCTCTTTCATGCCAGAGTTTGTGTATCTCTATCCATTGATCAGACGTGACTTTTCCTTTACAAATCACATGCCGTACCGTTTCATCAAATATCTCAGCTCCACCGCCAGGCATAGAATCCACACCACTTTCCACCATCATATCAATGATTTCTGCATAGCTGTGATGATATTCTTCGGCCAAAAAGTTGATTTCTGCGGCAGTCAGTGCTTTGACATGCACATCAGGATAAGCCGCTTTTATCTTGGAAAAAACATCCATATACCATTTTAGTCCGGCATCAGGGTTATGTGCTGAAACGATATGTACTTCTTTGACGCCGCGTTCCCGTGACTCTCCTACTATGTTAAGGATCTCTTCATGACTCATCGTATATGGATTTGGATTTTTTCGGCTGGCTGAGAATGCACAGAATTTACAGATATCTTTGCAGATATTGGTAGGATTGATATGCCTGTTGATATTAAAAAATGATTTCCCGCCCCACATCTCTTTTCGGATATTGTTAGCAAGTTTTCCCAGCGTAAAGAGATCAAGCTCATACAATTTTAAAGCTTCCTCATAACTCACGCGCTCTTGATTTTCTACTTTTTGAATAATTGTTTGCATAATAGCCCTTCCCCATCAGGTTAATAACTATTATAACACAAGCAGTTTAAGGAGACCTCCAAAAGCCCAAAAAACTCAACATGGGCTTTATTAATTGTGTGTTCTGAATAAACACACTTGTGAACGACTCTACAGCCGTTTTACGGCGCAGCCTTAGTGAATAAGTGTGTTTGTTCAGAACACGCAATTAATCAGAAAAAACACTCATTCCATTAGCAGCTAAAAGCTGTTTTAGTTTCCGTGCATTTTCTTCTTCTGCTCTCTTTTTGGCAGCAATCTTGGCCAAAGCCAGGCGTTTTGCTTCTGCTTCTTTGGCTATCTGTTTTGCTTTGAGTGCTGCTGCCAGCTTCTCAGCTTTAGCTATCTTCTTGGCAGCTTCTTGCATCTGTTGCGCATACTGTGACTGAATCTTTTGCGTAAACGCTTCCAACTTCTTCTTCTCTTCTGCAACCTTCAAAGCAGCTTCTTTCTGCACTATACGCGCTTTTTTCTGTTCTTGCTGCAGTGCTGTTTCGAGCTTTGTCAGCTTTTGGGTCATACGGGCTTCTTTTTGAACAAAATCAGATTTCACTGCTGTCAAATGATTTTGCATCTTTAGCAAAGAGGGATCCTTTTCTACCTGTTTATCCTGATCTTTTTCATTGAACATTGTAGCAACGACTTCTGGTGTGATCCACTTTTTCTTTTTTTCTTCTTTTGGTACTGTTGGGACCACAGGTTTGATACGAGGTGGAGGAGAAACTTTCTGAGCAACAGGTTCTACTTTATCCAAAGCTTCTATCATTTTAGGTTTTGAGGGCCTATGTCCGCCAAACATAAAATCAATTCCTACCTTAGTAACATAATCAACACTCTCACTATCCAACTTGCCAATCGCTTTACCTTCTAAAGAGATATTGAAATAATCATTCAAGCGATATTTAAATCCCAAACCGGCATTGATAAAGCCCTGATTTTTTGTATCAGGATATGATTGATAGATATGGCTTAAAGTTTCATACCCGCCACCTATCATGATATAAGGGGTGATCTGCAGCTCCTCATCCCCGTCAACTACCATATTGATCGCATAACGGTCTATATCTGTATCCAATACAATACCCTGATATGCGATACCACTTAAACGCTCATATGCCAACTGCAGGGCATACTTTTGCGTCTCTTTTTCATAGATAGACAAACTGGCACCATAGAATGAGCCATTATCCAGATGTGATGTCTTGTCAAAAACATTCATGCCGGCACTGACATTGAGATGATATGGCTTTTTATCTGCTGCATGTAAATTTACAACTGCAATAGATGCCAGATAGAGTATAATTTTTTTCATTACTTCCTCTTTATGAATACACTACTTATTGCATTCTATAAATAAATGCATCTCTTCGAATATGCTTTAATGCTGCTTTTGCTTTTTGGGCTTCCTTATGACTGCTGTAGGGGCCGACTAAAACAAGATTGGCATCATCTCTGGGATAAACAATTGTATTGAGATAACCCTTATCTGACAATTGCTGCACAAGCGGTTGAGTTGGCGTTGAAGCCAGCGCTGCCATCTGTACATAATAATCACCACTATTCACAACAGTCGCATCCACTGCATTTGTACTGGTCTGTGCTGTCACAATCGGTTTGGCATTGGTATCGATTTCATTGACCAGGGCTGTTACCTCATCTATTTGTGGTGTTGGTTGTACCATCGGGGCATGAATAACATTGATTGTTGTCTTTGGTACAATACTTTTTGGCACTGTTGTTTCTTTTTCTTTCTCAAAGGCGACAATTGGCTTGAACTTGTCTCTGCGTTCTCCTCCAAACATATATCCCAATGCGAGATTGGCATTAAAATCCAAATCACGCGTATCTAATTTGCCAATTGCTCTGGTTTCCAAAGCAAGATTAAAATGCTCATCTATACAATATTTAAATCCAATTCCCGCATCTGCAAATCCCTGACTGGGTTCACCTTTGATTTCATCACTGAGATATTCATACCCAAGTCCCAGTAAAAGATAGGGTACCACATTGTATTCTTCTTCACCATCTGCAATCAAATGGGTAAAAAATCGATGCACACTGGTTGTCTGGCCACTTTGTGCATAATCAACCCCGCTGCTGCCTTCATATCCAACCTGCAACCCGTATTTATTCACTTCATTTTCATAAATTGTTCCGCGAATACCAAAAAATGCTGCATTTTCCATCAAAGATGCCCCGTCAAACTTATTATATCCTGCTGTCACTGCAACTTCTTTATGCAAATTGCCGCTTGCCATAAGTGATGATAATGCTGCCAGTGATAAAAGTAGTGTCTTTTTCATTTTTGTCCTCTTATTAATCGTTATAGACCTAATATCGGATAAAAAAGAAATAAATGAAGTATTTTAATTATTAAGGGCAATTCTAATAACCCCAGGTACTCATAATGGGCTTTGAAAATGTAAGATTTGCAAAGAGATTTTTGAAATCCTAGCCATAGCTAAGATGAAAAAATATCTTTGTGAAGATTGCTTTTTCAAAGCCCACCCT
>JANTGR010000019.1 GCA_024762875.1 Sulfurospirillum sp. | reverse complement strand
GATATATCAATGCCTTTGACATTACAGATCCGGCGGTACCGATGCCCGATATCAGCCAGCCTGTGCCTTTTGATGTGGAAACATTACATGCTTATAAAGAGTATCTTTTTGTAGGCTCTGAGAGTGGTGTACACATTTACGATCATGAGCTCAATAAAGTCAGTGAATTTACCCATGCCAAAAGTTGTGATCCGGTTGTGGTGCAGGATGATATCGCTTATGTGACACTCAATAGCGGCAGCAGGTGTCATCTAAACAGCGGTGAAAATACGCTGCAGGTTTTGGATGTCAAAGATCCGCTTCACCCTGCCCTGCTGAAGAGCAAAAATATGTTTTCACCGGGTGGGCTGGGAATAGACGGCAGTAATCTTTTTGTCTGTGACGGTGCAGGAGGCTTGAAACTCTTTGATGTCAATGTCACTGAAAATAACGAGACCAACACAAGCAGTGTGGAACTGACTTTCAACCGTGCAAGTTCTCTTCCAGAGGTGGATTGTTATGATGTGATAGCCCATAAAGATCTGTTGATAGTGAGCAACGGAAAGGATGTAAGACAGTATGACTACACACATCTTCCCATGGCAGAACTGGGTCGCATCAAATGATAAAAATCATAGGTTTGCTTGTTTTATCACTATTGACATCCCATGCCGGTGCTCTTTCAAAAGACAGGCAAATGGGTGCAGAGATCAGTTTACTCTTTCCCAGTGCGATAGTCTCTTATTTTGATCATGATAAAGGTGTCGAAATAGCGTTGCAGGTTTCACCGGTTTCCTCCAGCGAAGAGATAGACTCGACTACGGCGGATATCCATTATCGTAGCTATTTTGATAAAAAAATAGACGGGGCTTACTGGGATGTTTTTTCCCGGTTTGCTTATTTGGACGGGCCATTGTCAAATAGTCGTTCCAGGGCAAGAAGCACCAAACTCGGTTTTGGTCTGGGTCTTGGGTATCGAACGTTTAATTTATTTGACAATGCGTCGATGTACTGGGGATGTGGTATCCATCTGGGGGCTTATGTGCTTGGGGAGAACCAGATATATGATGAAGGGTTGGATTTCAGTATAGATGATGAACCTGTGATACTCAATATAGAGTTTCTTAAAATAGGCTATGCCTTTTAAGTTGAGATTGATATAGTATATAAAATAAATTAATAAGGATATTTGGATGATAAAAAGTTTTTCAGTGGCAGCAATGGCTGTTTTGGTGTTGGCAGGATGTAATAGTGGCAGTACCGAGAGTACAAAAGCAGCTACTTTGGCAGATGCAAAAAAATTGGCACAAAATATCACTACAGGACCAAGCGTAGGAGAAGCGGTTGGGAGTTTAGGTACTCAAAACTTTGGTTCTTTAGACTCAAAATCACGTTCAGTGATAGAAGATAGTTGTCCATATGGCGGTAGTATGGTAGTAAACTTTGATGAAAATCAATTTACAACAGGTCAAGTGCCTACGTCTATGAGCATGTCTATGCAGATGAAAAACTGTAATGCTGATGGTGAAATCACCAATGGAAAGATGAATTTTACAATGACAAATCTTTCAGAAAACATGGATAATATGGATATGACTATCTCATTTCCTACAAACTTTACGGTTACTGCAGATGGAAAAACGGCAACAATCAACGCAGGCGGTTCTATGCGTATGCATCAAGAATCACCTTATCAAGTGATGACTATCAACATGATGATGAGTGATGGAGATGAGAGTTTTGGCGGGAAGAACTTAGTCTACAAAATGAAAGAAAATAGTGATGGCAGTTCTGAGATTTTCCCAGTTTCAGGAGAGGAAAATTTTGGTACAGGTGTTTATTTTAGAATAGATCCAAGTTATGATGCCAGTCAAACACCGATGGTGACAGACTATAATGGCGATATACAAGTAGGTGGGCTTTTCAAATACCTTGATGGAGCAAATCATAAAGTTGAGGTAGAAGTGACAGCAACAAATGCAGTCACTGTATGGGTTGATGAAAATGGCAACGGAAGCCATGATGCTGGTGAAAGTGAAGTTGTTTCGCTGATAGATTAATCCACATCTTAGTACACATTTGCTACACTCTCAAAAAATAACAAGGAGAGCAAATGTGTGCTGAGAGAATGCAAAGAATCCTGACAGCATTGATGTTGGGAGTCATCCTCTACTTTTTTGCGACAGGTGCTTATGAGCTAAAAGCTGGTGCGAGCTCAAGTCTAAATTTTCAAATCGCTGTGGTCTTACAGTTTTTTGTCATTATCATGATGCTTGTCTGGGCATTTACCAATTTTTGTCCATCCACCTGGATGATGAAAAAAGCATTTCCTCCTTGCAAATGGGAAAAAGAAAATGAGTAAAATATCTTATAAAGACGCTGGTGTCGATATCGATGCAGGAAATCAGTTTGTCGAAAATATCAAACCACATGTAAAATCTACTTTTGATAACAATGTCATCGGCGGTATCGGCTCTTTTGCAGGCGCCTATGCCCTTCCAACAGGCTACAAAGAGCCGGTGATGCTTGCAGCGACAGATGGTGTCGGCACAAAACTCAAACTTGCTATCGATGCACAGAAGTTTGATACCGTGGGTATTGATTTGGTTGCGATGTGTGTCAATGACCTTATCTGCAACTTTGGCACACCTTCATTTTTTCTGGATTATTATGCAACGAGTGAACTCAAAACCGAAGAAGCGAGTGATGTTGTCAAAGGTATCGCAGCGGGTTGTGTAGAGAGTGAGTGTGCACTCATCGGTGGTGAGACTGCAGAGATGCCGGGTATGTACGCCAAAGGTGATTTTGATTTGGCTGGTTTTGCAGTTGGTGTGGCAGAAAAGTCAGAGATGGATAGAATTGCTATGATAAATGAGGGGGATGTGATTATTGCATTGCCAAGTTCGGGCGTACACTCCAATGGTTATTCGCTGGTCAGAAAACTTTTCTTTGACAAACTTGGGATGTCATTTGAAGATGAGATAGCAGGTCAAAAACTGATTGATATCTTATTGACTCCAACCAAAATCTATGTCAAAACATTTAAAAAATTTAAAGACAAGATCAATGCTTTGGCACATATTACCGGTGGCGGTATCGTTGAAAACCTGCCTAGAATGTTACCTTCTCATCTGAGTGCTGAGGTAGAAAAAGAAAAAATAAAGGTACTGCCGATCTTTGAATTTATGAGTAAACATGTTGAAGAGAGCGAGATGTATCGTACTTTTAACATGGGTGTCGGCATGGTCTTGGTCGTCAGCCCTGAAAATGCGGAAGCTATTGTTTCAGGGAGTAATGGATATGTGATTGGTACGATAGTCAAAGGTGATGGTTCTGTAAGATTACAGTAGCCTCACCACTGCATACATATTTCATTTTTCTCCAACATTATACAAAATACTGTATAAAAAACTACATTTACTATTAAAGAATATTTTTATGTTGCCGATATACTCCTAGAAATAAAAGTGTAAACACTATATCATGATAGGAATATTTGCAATGAGTACAAAAAAAGAGTTAGAGCAGTTATTTAGTGAAGTATCCAATATTGCCATATTTGCAACGGATGAAAATAGAGTTGTTTGTGAATGGAACAGGGCGTGTGAAATCCTTTATGGATACAGCAAAAAAGAAGCTTTGGGGCATAAACTGGAAGAATTGATTGTGCCTGAACATCTCATTGATTTGTTTATTGCAGATTTTAATGCTGCATGTTATAGTGAAAAACCTTTCAATGAACGGGAACTTGAGTATAAAAGAAAAGACAATGCTATGGTTCTTGTGAACTTCAATGGTCTTTTTATGACAGAAAAAACAGGTAAAAAGTTTTATGCTTTTACGATGGATATTTCCCAGCTGCAAACAAGCTCATCTATCAGTACACTGGTTCATGAGGAAGGATCAAAAGAGCAGAAGCTGATTGTTGTTTCATTTGATACAAAAAATAAAATAAATGCTTTTAATATTTTTGCGCAGGAGTTGACAGGATATCGTGAAAGTGATGTATTGGGTCGTGACTTTGTGACACTGTTTGTGCCGGAAAGTTATCAATCAAAAGTACGCAAAGATATCCAAAAACTTTCACAGGACAGACGTTCCCAGTTGGCATTTGATTTTCCTATCATCTGTAAAAATGGTGAGAAAAAAGTAGTGAAATGGGAAAAATCTCTCAGAAGTAAAAAAGATCAGGAAGAGATTGTCTTCTTGATGGGTATTGATTCTGTAAATGATGAAAAGTTGGAGTATTTGGCAAATTATGATACTTTAACGGATCTTCCAAATCAAAATTTATTGTTGCAAAGAATGCAAGCTTCCATCGATAAAGCAGGCAGATTGCAGGAAAATATGGTCACTCTCTTTTTAAATCTTGATAATTTTAAATCCATCAATCAAACATTTGGGTACAGTTTTGGTGATAAACTTCTGCAAGCTGTTAGTGAGCGTCTCTGCTCCAGGCTAAGAGATTATGATACGGTATCCAGATTTTCCGGAGATGAGTTTGTTTTGATTTTTGAAAATATTGTAGATGATTTATCAGCAGGAGCATTGGCGCAGCGCGTTGTAGATATCTTTGAAGAGCCTTTTCATCTAGAAGGCAATGCACTATTTTTACATGCCAATATGGGACTGTCATTTTTCCCGGCACACGGAAATGATGTCAAAACACTGCTCAAACATGCCAATATCGCTTTGATGCAGGCAAAAGAGGATAAATCCGTCAAATATCAAATTTTTAAACAATCGATGAATGATGCATTGACAAATCGTATTGTGCTGGAAACAAATCTAAAAAATGCGATTTTAAACGGAGAATTTTTTCTGGAATACCAACCGCAAGTGGATGCAAAAAGTAAAAAAGTGATTGGAGCAGAAGCACTGGTAAGATGGGCTCATCCGGAATTGAAAACTATTCCACCATTGGATTTTATACCGATTGCAGAAGATACGGGCATGATTTTGGAGATAGGACAGATTGTCCTGAAAGAGTCAATCAAGCAGCTAAAAAGCTGGCACGATGCAGGACACAAAATCAAAATGTCTATCAATATTTCGGCAGTGCAGCTTCTACAAAGCAATCTGGTGAAAACGGTAGATGCGATATTGGAAGAAACAGGTGCAGATGCAAATTATTTGGAATTGGAACTCACAGAAAGTGCATTGATGCAAAATATCGACCTGGCGATGCAGATCTTGGAGAGTTTCAAAGACAGAGGTATCAAGATCGCAATTGATGACTTTGGGACAGGGTATTCGTCATTTGGTTATCTGAGTAAATTGCCGATAGATTGTCTGAAGATAGACCAGTCTTTTATCCGAAAAATAGATGACTCAAAAAATGACAGGGTCATTGTATCTGCGATTACTGCTATGGCACACAGTTTGGGACTGGGTATCGTAGCAGAAGGTGTAGAAAAAGAGTCAGAGTATACCTTTATTAAAAATGAGGGATGTGACATCATACAGGGGTATTATTTTTCTCAGCCGCTTGAAATCAGCCGTTTTGATAAATTGTTAGTAGATGGTATCTATCATGATAGAGAAGAAGATGCACATTTTAATTTTCAAAAAGAAGATGAGTTAAAAAGATATATTAAGCCAGTAAGACACGCTTTCTGACGTAAAAATGTATCATTTGACGATAAATTGGTGAAAATACTAGGATAAGTATTGATTTTTATCGTCATATCTGATATACTTAGCCTGATGATTAAAGGACGGCATATATGGTAATTGCATTTTTAAGAGGGAAAATCAGAGATTATTCTATTTCTAATCAGCAGGAGTTTATACTCGAATATGCAGGAAAGAATGCTATTGCAATTGAGATGACGGAACTTGACAACTCACTACAGGCAACTTCGCTTGAAGAGAGAGATGTTTTATTAAACTTATTAAAATCGTTAAGTTCCGGTGATACAATTTTGATATATGACATCTCTGTTTTTAGTAAAAAAGTCGGAGAGTTGGCAAAAATATTTGATTGTATCCTTAAACACAATATCAATGTGCATATCTGCAAACAAAATTTAATCATAAACAATCAAACATCAGCCAGTTTTTTCATGAGCATGCTCGCTTCCCAGAGAGAGTTGAACAGAAAGGTAGAAACGGCATCCATAGGCAGACCAAAAGGCAGTTTTTCAAAATCCAAATTTGATCAGTATAAAAGTGAAATTGTTAAAATGCTGGAAGAAAATCTATCCGTGAGTGAGATAGCCAAACGCCTAAAGGTCAGTCGAAGTTCGTTAAAAGATTATATCAATTCAAGGTCATTAAAAGAGATAGTAGGGCTGCAGCACAATGCAGGAAACGTTCAGGTACATTTGAACATTACAGATATGGATGAATCAAAAAAATGTCCATTGACAAACAGTTAAATCACATAGAGGAGAGAAATTATGGCTGAAGCGGTTTTACCGGCACAACAAAAAGGTTCAAAAAAACGAATGAGAGAATATCTGAAGGGATGGATTCCTTACAGATTTCAAAGATATTATTTCTTTATATTCGCAACAGTAGTGGCATTGGTTCTGCCGTTTATTACGGTTAATGGGAATCATTTCTTTTTACTTAACTTTGATCATAAGCAGATTCATCTCTTTTTTACAAAGTTTGATATGCAAGAGTTATATATGATGCCATTTTTATTGATATTTGGTTTTTTGGGTGTATTCTTTTTGACAACATTAGGCGGTCGTGTCTGGTGTGGATGGGCATGTCCACAGACAATTTTTCGTGTTACCTACAGAGATTTAATTCAAACCAAGCTCTTAGGCATCCGTAAAAGCATTAAAAATAAACAAAAAGAGCCTGAAGGTCAAATGGGTAAGCGGACAGTCGGATTTTTAATATGGTCTGTTTTAGCGTTTATAGCTGCTGCTGATTTTATCTGGTATTTTGTTCCACCGGAAGATTTTTTCCAATATATCAAAAATCCGGGAGAACATTCTGTGATGATGACAACCCTCTTTCTGGTTGCAGCATTTTTGATCTATGATATTGTGAAGATGAAAGAAGATTTTTGTATCTATGTGTGCCCTTATGCAAGGGTACAGTCTGTTATGTATGATGAAGAGACCATTCAAACTATCTATAACACACACCGTGGAGGTCATATCTATAGTGAAGACCAACAAACTAAACTTGTCAGCAGCCGTAAAGAACTGCTTGCAGAAGATGAGCATAATGAGTGTACAATGTGTGACAGTTGTGTCACGGTCTGTCCGACACATATTGATATCAAAAAAGGAACACAGCTTGAGTGTATCAACTGTTTGGAATGTGCGGATGCCTGTACACAAGTGATGGGTGCACTTGGTAAACCTTCACTGATTACATGGACAAGTTATTCTGCTGTTGAAGAGGAGAGAAAGCCGAAGTTTATCCGATTTAGAACTATTGCTTATGGTGTAGCACTGGTTGCTGCTTTGGTAGGTTTGTTTTGGGCTGGTTCAACCAAAGAGTTTATGTTACTCAATATCAATAGAACATCAGCACTGTATCATATCAAAGATCACGGTCAAAGAGTGACAAATGATTATACTTTCCTGGTACAAAATACAGAAAGAGAAGATCATAAATATTACTTTGAAGTTGAGAGTCATCCTGATATCAAGATTGCAAGACCTAGTGAACCATTTAAAGTAAGAGCTGGACAAAAAACCAAGAAAGTTGTTGTATTGCAGACAACAAAAGAGTTGGTAAAAGATTCAACAAAAGATACTACAATCCCAATCACGATCAAAGCTTACGCTGTTGATGCCAAAGATAAAATTGTGGTTGAAAGACATACTATTTTTGTATATCCTCGCTATGACAATCTCATGAAAAAGAGAAAAGAATAGTTTTACAGGGATGCCAAAAGGCATCCCTCCCCTCTTCCTGTCTATTTTCAAAGCTTCTTTTTAATACTTTCATAACTATGATATAATGTCAATAAAAAAGGAAAAACTTGCGCACATTAAATGGATTTGGTAAATGTTACTTTGTTTTATCATCTATCCTGGCATACAGTGTTGCTCCACGTCTGCGTGCACAGACTACCATTTTTGATACTTTGGTATCTTTCTCGAACGTATGTGATCTTGATGAGGAAGAGTCTCCTCCTGATGTAGAAATACTCCTTGCAAATACGATTTTACAAGAAAATAAAGCATGCCATTGTAATTGTATATTTAGAAAACATATACGCCTGATTCTTTTATTGAATCATTTTATACCCCGTTGCCCTTTTTACACAAAATATTTTGCATTTCGAAGAACGGGTGCACACCCTCCTTTATCCTTATCTTTCTAATTTTATTTCACTAAAAATCTAAAAAATATATTTACATAAGGATACAGTAATGCCAAAAAATTACATCACAGGTTTTCCTAGAATCGGAGAACAAAGAGAATTAAAAAAAGCGCTAGAGAGTTTTTGGTCAAAAAAATCTGATCAAAATGCATTGGAAGCAGTCGCAAAAGAGTTGCGTCAAAGACACTGGAATTATCAAAAAAAAGCAGGTATTGATTTTATAAGCTGTAACGACTTTTCGTTGTATGATAACCTGCTCGATACATCAATCATGCTGGGAGCAATTCCAAAACGTTTCAAAGAACTTAAAGGATTAGAGCAGTACTTTGCGATGGCAAGAGGAAGCGAGAATGAAGCGGCTATGGAGATGACAAAGTGGTTCAATACAAACTATCACTATATAGTGCCTGAACTCTCACCAGAAGACGACTATAAACTTAATTTAACAAAAATAAAGAACGAATATCAAGAGGCAAAAGCTTGTGGAATATTACCCAAGATAAATATCATCGGACCCCTTACCTATTTGGGGTTAAGCAAAAGAGTTGATGGTGGTGATCCTTATGCGTTATATCACAAACTGATTCCCCTCTATGAAGAATTAGTACGGGAGATTGCAAAACTTGATACAGACATTACGTTACAAATAGATGAACCTATCTTTGCAAAAGATAATAATACGACTGTATTGAGCCTGATAAAACCCACATATGACACACTCTGTGATATAGCTTCAAATGTCAAAATTGCAGTCGTGACTTACTTTGATCATGCATGTGAAGCAACCGATATTTTAATCCATACACCGATTTGGGCACTTGGACTTGACTTTGTTTATGGAGAGAAGAACTTTGCTTCCCTGGACAAAATAGCTGATAGCAAGAAAGTGCTGATTGCCGGTGTAGTTGATGGCAGAAATATCTGGAAAAATGACTTTCAGCTGACACTTGCTCAGCTTGATAAAATTGCACAGACAGTTTCTAAAGAGTCTATCATGATAGCTTCATCATGCTCCCTGCTGCATACTCCTTTTACCCTCAAATATGAAACAAAAATGGATCAAGAGCTAAAATCATGGCTGAGTTATGCTATAGAAAAACTCTCAGAGACCGCCCTGCTCTCAAAGCTGTTTTTTAATCAAACGCTGAGTGAGCAAGAGCAAAAGCATGTGCAAGAAAACAAAGAGGCACTGCAGAGAAAAAGAACATCTTCACGTATTCATAATGCCACGGTACAACAATCTATCAAAGCACTTCAAAAGTTTGAGCGTGAGGGTAAATTTGAAGAGCGTATTAAACGTCAAAGAGAACTTCTTGGATATAAAGATCTTGCAACAACGACTATAGGCTCTTTCCCTCAAACACAAGAGCTGAGAGAGGCTAGAAAAAATCTTAAGCAGGGAACAATCACGCATGAGCAGTATAAAGATGCGATGAAAAATTATATTGATTATTGTATTGCATTTCAAGAAGAGTGCGGACTGGAAGTGCTTGTGCATGGTGAACCAGAGAGAAATGACATGGTTGAGTACTTTGGAGAGCAATTAAACGGCTTTGGGTTTAGTCAAAACGGTTGGGTGCAAAGTTATGGCAGTAGATGTGTCAAGCCACCTTTTATATATGGAGATGTCAGCCGTGAAAAAGCGATGACTGTGGAGTGGAGTCGCTATGCACAAAGTCGTACACAAAAGATTATGAAAGGGATGCTGACAGGACCTGTTACCATCTTAAACTGGTCTTTTGTGCGTAACGATATACCTAGAAGTGAGGTATCCAAGCAGATTGCACTTGCTATCAATAAAGAGGTAGATGATTTGCAAAAAAATGGTATAAAGATTATCCAAGTGGATGAAGCAGCATTTAAAGAGGGCTATCCTCTTCGCAAAGAAAATATTGCAGCATATGAATCGTGGGCTACAAGGGACTTCAAGATTGCAGTTTCAAGTGCCAATAAAGAGACACAGATCCATACCCATATGTGCTACAGCGAGTTTAATGATATCATTACTACGATCGAAGCTATGGATGCAGATGTTATCTCAATCGAAACAGCACGAAGCGGTAACGAACTATTGAGGATATTCAAAAATGTGGGTTACAAACAGGAGATTGGTCCTGGAATCTATGATATCCACTCACCCAGGGTACCCAGCGTAGAGGAGATGGTAGCACAGATCAATGCACTCTTAGAGGTCTTGCCAAAAGAGCAGTTATGGATCAATCCAGATTGCGGATTAAAGACAAGAAAGTGGGAAGAGGTAAAACCAAGTTTGAAAAATATGGTAACTGCGGTAAATATCGTAAGAAGTTCTATTAACTAAGAGACATACGGAAGCGCAGATGCTTCCGTATGGCCAATAGTGTGGATCTGTATGTTTTATTTTTTGATATCTTTATACGCATCGATAGCTTGATCAGCTTTTTGTGTGACCTCTTCACCTGTTTCTGTGATTTTACGCAAGGTTGTTTTTGCAAAAGTCATAAAGTCAAAGTTTCGTTTTTTTGCTGATATATGATGTAAACTTGTATCTTGCATCCTCTCTTTTGCTGACTGCAATGATTGTTGTGCCTTATGTTCCAACTCTGTATAGGCTGTTTCTGCCTGTTTTAAATAGCTCTGCAAACGGCTATTTTCCTGGGTTAATGTATCAATTTCTTTCTGTTTCTTATCCAGTTTTGCCAGGTTATGATCATTAGCTGTACTTTGTATTTGAGACTGTTGCAGTTTTTCGTTAAGTTCACTGTTTTTTATATTGAGAGAATCAATCTCTTTTGCTTTATTTTCCAATTCCAAAGCTGCCATATTTTTTGTATGCAATAAGGACTCAAGTTCGGTTAGTTTTGCCTGATAACCATTTTTCTCTTCTAAAAGTGCTGCTTCTTTGTCTGCATGCTGACTGAGCAGTTGCGACAGCTGTGCTACTTCTAGCTCTTTCTCATTTTGTTTTTGCTGCAATTTTGTGATTTCTGCTTTTAATATACTATGATGTTCTTTGACCCGATCCAGCTCTTGTAAACTGTTTTTGCTCTTTTCAAGTTCAGTATGCAGATGGGATATTTCAGTGAATTTTTCTTCTACTTCCTGCTCTTTTACTTCTAAGTTTTTTTGTGTTGTTTTGAGTTGGTCTTGATAACCAGACAGCTGTTCCTGTAATTGGGCGGTTTTAGTATTTGCTTCTTCCAAATTGTCCCTGGTAGTTAGAAACTGATGTTTTATCTGCTGGGATTCTTGTTGTGTTTCATGTATGATTTCCGTGTTATGTGCAAGTGTCTGTTCCAGTTCTTCTATCTTTGGTTCATAAGTTTCTTTTGCAAAGGCTCTTTTGATAAACCAGCCAAACAAAAATCCCAGTGCCAGTGCTGCCAAAAGACAGCCAATCATTTTTACGATTAATTCTTCCATGTTATTCTCCTTTGTTTAAATGTATTTCAACGCGTCTGTTGATGATGTCTGTAGGGGTACTGATAGGATCTTCTTCTCCATATCCCACTGCTTTTATAAGTGCTGCCTGGATACCTGCTTTAATGAGGTATTTTTGTACAGCATCTGCCCTTTTCTGGCTGAGAACTTTATTGTAAACAGCATTGCCTTTTGAATCAGTATAGCCTGCTACTTCTATCTTTACATTGTCTAATTCCAGCAATATATCAACCACTTTATCCAGTGTTGTCTGGCTCTCTTTTGATATATTGCTACTTTTATAATCAAAAGTGATAGGATTGGATCCTATTATTTCATCGATATTTGCTGCCGCAACTTCTCGTGGCGTATGCGTTGGTGTGACGAGTAGATTTTTGGGTTTTTCTTCTGTAATCTCTTCTTTGACGATAGTCTCTTTTGCCAATGGAATGAGATTTTTTTCCTGCATGGTATTTTCTACCGTGTAGTTTGCATTTTGATAGCCGGTCAATAGAGACTGGATCATATCTTTTTGTTCCTGGGTTTTCAATTCACCTTCAATCTTTACGCTGTTTTTATCGATGTAAAGCCCAAAATCATTGATATTTTCTTTTTTAGCATAATCAATCAAAGCAATAGTCTCTTTTGTTATAGAAAATGGTTTTATGTTGTCATAAAATTTTATCTCTTTGGAGCAGCTTTTTGTTTTGCATATGGTATCGATGGCTGTCATGATAGAACTGTTTTTATCTTTGGATGCAAACAAAGCTGCCACTTTTCCATTGACATAGGCAAATGAAGGTTCTTTGCTGGCTGGTAATTTTTTCTGTACTGTATGGGTAAGTTGTGCAGGCTGTTTGGCTTCAGCGGAAGTTTGACCTTTTTCTTTATCATGATAAAGTGCGGCATAGAGGGCGTCTTTTTTGGTATCAATACACAGATAGATAAATAATGTACTGATAATTATACCAATAAGAATGAGTATTTTTCCATTCATAGCTTTTTCTCCTTTTATATCGTTTTATAAGTAAAACTCTAAAATATTATTACAAAAAAGTTGTGTTTGTTATAAGTATAATTTATAGCATATTTATGATTAAGTCAAGAAGAAAGTTAGGTATATTTTTAAAAGGAGTTTTTTGATTCCATCTCTCAAACCCTGATACGTGATCAAAGGTTTGCCAAGATGTATTTAATTATGTAAAGATTTTATTGGCAGCTTAAACACTCAAAAGAGCGGTCTGCAACATCTGTTTTCTCCTCAGGAGATTGGCTTCGCAGATAATAGGTTGATTTTACACCCAGTTTCCAGGCTCCCATATAGATATCATTCAGGGCTTTACCGCTGGCTTTGTCAAGTGTCATAAAGACATTGAGGCTTTGACCCTGATCTATCCATTTTTGGCGTATTGCAGCAGCTTTAATAAGTACATTTTGATCCAGATCATATGCTGGCGTATAGTACTGCCATGTTTCAGCACTCATTTTTGGTGCCACGACTGGGATAAGTCCGGAAAGATTTTCTTCAAACCATTTTCTTTTATAGACTGGCTCAATTGCCTGTGTGGTACCAACAAGAATCGAAATCGAACTTGTCGGTGCGATGGCCATGAGATAGCCGTTTCGCATACCATCATTTTTGACTTTATCTTTCAGTTTTCCCCAGTCATAATGATATCCAAACAATCCGCCGCGATCAACAAGTTTTTTAGCTTCTTCATTGGCTACATCGATAGGAAAGATTCCCTTGCTCCAGTTTGAGCCTTCAAAGCTCTGATAAGAACCTTTTTCTATGGCGAGATTTGATGAAGCTTGAATAGCATTATAGCTTACAGACTCCATCACTTCATCAATTTTATGAAAGTGCTCATGACTTCCCCAGCTTATGCCCTCCTCTGCGAGCATTTGTGCTTCTCCCATCACTCCCAGACCTATAGATCGTGTAGAAAGATTGGTATCTTTTACTTTTGATAGTGGATAGAAATTCAAATCAATAACATTGTCAAGCATACGGATGGCAACAGGCATGATACGCTCGATATCTTCATGCTTATGAACTTTTGAAAGATTGATACTTGCCAAGTTACAGACAGCAGTTTTCCCATCTCTCTTTTCTTTTTCAACGATAAAGATCTGTTTGCCTTCAAGGGTGTCTAGCGCGGTTATTTTTTTCGCTTTTTTAGTGATGCCGTTTTCTAACGTTATTTCTTCATTTTCTGGATATGTTTTTGTGCTGCCATCTGCAAAAATCACTTTGATATCATAGTGGTTTGCTTCTGTATTTTGAAAAATTTCGGTACAGAGATTTGAGCTTCGTATGATACCGGCATGTGAATTTGGATTTGCCTTGTTGGCATTATCTTTGAAGCATAGGAATGGATTGCCCGTTTCAAAGTAACTTAAAAGGATTTTTTTCCATAAATCTTTTGCGCTGATAGTTTCTTTGATGATATTTTCATCATTTTCATAAGCTAGATATTTTGCTTCAAATTCTGCACCATATACTTCAGTCAAGTCTGGAGTATCTAGTGGGTCAAAGAGTGTCCACATAGCATTTTCTTCTACTCTTTTCATGAAAAGATCATTGATCCAAAGGGCAGGAAATAGATCATGTGCCCGACGGCGTTCTTCTCCCGAATTCTTTTTAAGGTCGAGGAAATCTACTATATCGATGTGCCATGGTTCCAAATAAACTGCAATCGCTCCTTTTCTTGTTCCCAGTTGATCAACTGCTATAGCAATGTCATTGGTGATTTTCAAAAAGGGTACGATACCGCCAGCTGCATTTTTGTGGCCATCAATAGAGCTTCCCATACCTCTTACACCTGACCAGTCCCAACCAATACCGCCGCCAAATTTACTAAGCAGTGCCATCTCTTTATATCCATCAAAGATACCTTCTATATTGTCAGGCGTACTTCCGATGTAACAAGAGCTGAGTTGGTGTCTTGGTGTTCTGGCATTTGAGAGTGTTGGTGTTGCAAGCATCACTTCAAATTTTGAGATCAAATCATAAAACCGCTTTGCCCAGTCTTGTCTGTTAAACTCATTTTGTGCTAGAAACATAGCGATTGCCATAAACATATGCTGCGGTAATTCTATTGGGTTGTTTTGTCTGTCTTTTAGAAGGTATCTGTCATAGAGTGTTCTGACTCCCAGATAATTAAACTGCAGATCTCTTTCGGGTTTGATATAGTTTTGAAGATCTTCAAGATCATATTTCTCTTTTAATCCAAGTACGATTCTGCCTTCTGCTTCCCCTCTTTCAAAATACTCTAGAAAAGAGCCGTAACCTGTAAACTTGCTGACTTTATGGTATAAATCATATAGAAATAGTCTTGCAGCTACAAAGGTCCAGTCAGGCCTGTCAACATCGATTTTATCTACGGCTGTTTTGATGAGAGTCTGCTGTATCTCTTCAGTAGAGATACGGTCGCGAAATTGTATATGTGCATCCAACTCCAGTTCACTCTGGCTGACATGCTCTAAATTTTCAACAGCTTCACAGGTATATTTTTGAATCTTTGTGATATCAAGTGGCTCGATACGTCCATTTCTTTTTGTGACTGTTAGCATTTTACTAGTCATTATTTAAAAACCCTTTTAAAAATATTATCAACATTCTTTGTATAGTAAGTATAATCAAAACAATCTCTGATTGCATCTTCACTTAATTTTTCTCTTAATTCTGCATCATTTAGTAGATGTTGCAGATATAAACTTTCACCCTCACTATTGAGCGCAGATTTACCTTGTTGTAGATCTTCCCATACTTTCATAGCATTACGCTGGACTATTTTATACGAATCTTCACGTGAGACACCTTTGAGCGGTAGCTCCAACAATACACGTTGTGAAAATACCAAGCCGCCTGTCAAGTTGAGATTTTTCATCATATTTTCGGGATAAACAACAAGCTTTTCTATCACACCATTTAAGCGTTGGAGCATAAAGTCAGTTGTGATAAACCCATCTGTCAGTGTGAAGCGCTCAACGCTTGAGTGTGATATATCTCTCTCGTGCCATAAAGCAACATTTTCCATAGAAGGAATGGCATAAGATCTGATGATACGGCATAGCCCGGTAATATTTTCTGTGAGAACAGGATTTCTTTTATGTGGCATGGCAGATGATCCTTTTTGTCCTTTGGCAAAAAACTCTTCTGCCTCATACACTTCTGTTCTTTGATAGTGTCTGACCGCTACTGCTATCTTTTCGCATGATGAGGCGAGCAATGCCAATGCATTCATCAAGTTTGCATATCTGTCTCTTTGAATAACTTGATTGGATACGGGTGCAGGTTTTAGTCCCAATTCTTCACATACAAGTTCTTCAAGTTCCATTGGTGCATGCGCCATATTTCCCATCGCTCCTGAAATCTGACCTACCGAGATAAACTCCATGGCTTGTTCAAGGTTTTGAAGATTTCTCTGCATCTCATCGTACCACACTGCCAAGACAAGGCCAAAGGTGATTGGTTCACCATGAATACCGTGGCTTCTTCCAACCATCAGTGTCATTTTGTGTTCCTCGGCTCTTGTTTTGATAGATGCCATGATTTGTTTGACGTCTTGGATAATAAGCGTCAAACTATCTCGCATTTGCAGTGCAACAGCGGTATCAATACAGTCAGAACTGGTCATACCGTAGTGTACCCACCTACTCTCTTTTCCCAGTGATTCTGATACACTGGTCAAAAATGCAATCACATCATGTTTTGTCGTTTTTTCGATCTCATCAATCCGTGCAACCTCAAATTTTGCATTTTTCAATATTTTGTCGCAATCTTCCTGCGGTACCAATCCCAATTTTGTCCATGCTTTGACTGCTGCTTTTTCTACTTCCAGCCATGCGTCATATTTTGCCTGCATGGTCCATTTGTTTGCCATTTCCGGGCGAGAATATCTTTCTACCATTGTTTGTTGAAACCTTATGTTTATTTTTGCTATTATTAAATATAAATTAAATTTATATTTAATTTATACTACTTTATTTAAAATGATTTTATCAAACAGGGTTTTAAAATCGAATAAGAAAAGGTTTAAATTTGTCATATAAATTAAAGAAGTTTAACATCCAAAGAAAAGTTAAAGCTTTTAAATTTCTCATGGATAATTTTGATTTATCTATGAAGGATGCACAGCGCTGGATAGATAAAAAAAGACTTTATGCCAATGGACAAATTGTGATACAAAAACCCTTGGAAATCTCTGGTCTTATCGAAGTTATTGTATTTGAACCTGTGACAAGAGGATTGCTGCCAATCTTTGAAACACAGGACTTCGCTGTGTATGATAAACCAAGTGGGGTATTGATTCATCCCTCAAATCGATTTACTGATTATTCGCTTACACATGAGTTAAAGTATCGCTATGGAAATGATGCAAATATTACGCATCGAATTGATAAAGAAACTAGCGGCTTGGTACTTGTGGCTAAAAATAAAAAAGCTGAAATAAGTATAAAAAAACTTTTTGAAGCGCGTAAAGTTAATAAATCTTATCTGGCTTATGTAAAAGGAAAACTTAATAAAAAATTATTTATTAATGAGCCTATCATGAAAAACAGAGATTTTGATGAGATAAAACTGAAAGTACAGATCAATGAAAAAGGTAAATATTCACAAACAGTTATTGAGCCTTTATATTATCATGATAAATGTAATTGTACGTTGATAAAAGCCATACCTTTAACTGGAAGACAACATCAGATTCGTGTGCATATGTTTCACGTGAAACATCCCATCATAGGTGATCCTATTTATGGTGTTGATGTAAAAACAGCAGATGCATACTTGAATGGCAAACTAAGTCAAGAAGATAGGGTGCGCCTGACAGGGGCAGATAGACTGATGCTACATGCTCATACAATCGATTTTACTTACAAAAATAATTATCAGATAACTTCAAAAATGAAATTTGACAAAAACACAAATTGTAAATGAGTGTAGGAAAAGAATCTATATATTATTTGAAGTCTCTGAATAAATATATATACTAACTAAGGCTTCGCTTTGAAAACGTCTGTAGCGTTATTTGTAATCATATTTATTCAGAGAACTTATTTAGATTTTTTATCATCTAATATAGCAACTTTAATGATTCCAAGTACACCAATTACAAAGACCAATGTAATAAGTACAACTTCTCCTATATCAACTGAGCTCATATTTTGTTTTCTCCTTTAGTTGTCCACAAGCAGCCGATATATCCAAGCCTTTTGATTGACGAATGGTGCATAATACTCCATGCTCATTTAGAAAGTTCTTAAATTTCTCCATATCATGTGAAGTAGGGCGTTTAAATGGAGAGTTTGGATAAGGATTAAAATAGATCAAGTTAACTTTTGCTTTGATACCATGCAGTAACTTCACTAACTTTTTAGCACTTTTAATATCATCGTTTAAATCTTTCATTACCAGGTATTCAAACATCACACGTTTTCTTTGATCGATTGGAAATGCTTTTACTGCATTGATAATAGATTCAATATTGTAAGCTTTGTTTATTGGCATTAATGTTTGCCGTAGTTCATCGTCAACAGCATGCAATGAAATAGCCAGCAATACTCCCAAATCCAATTTACCTAGTTTTTCTATTTGGCGGCTTAAACCGCTAGTAGATATAGTTTGTCGTCTAACACCGATTGCAAGTCCATTGGGCTCATTAAAAACTTTGATAGCTTTTACGAGATTGTCCATATTATCAAGTGGTTCACCCATCCCCATGTAAACAATATTGACTCTCCTGTTTTGAGCGATATTGTTTTCTTTTTTGAGTGTCAACACCTGTGCAATTATCTCTCCGACAGTGAGATTTCTTTTAAACCCCTCTTTGGCTGTCAGACAAAATGCACACCCAATTTTGCAGCCAACTTGACTGGAAACACAGATTGTATATTTTGTTTCTGATGTGATTTTACCATTTTCATTTCTCACTTCCTTTTTCATAGGCAGCAAAACTGCTTCCATCGTAAATTCATCCTGACAGGCAAATAGATATTTTTTACTACCATCAGAGCTCTCTTCTATCCTGACAATTTTGAGTGGATTGAGAATATAATCATTTTCTAATTGCTGTTTTAAATCTTTGGGTAAATTTTTCATGGCATCAAAATTGTCTGCATACTGATGATATATCCAGTTATATATCTGCTTAGCACGAAATGCGGGCTTCACTTTTTCTGTGAGTTCATTTTCTGTAAAATCTAAGATACTGGGTTTCATTGCATCTTTTCCTTGTAGTTGTTTTGTATATATTTTGTGAGTTGATCTTTGGCTGTTTGATGGTTCTTTAGAAATTCCTGATGAGCATCTTGATGACAATAGTTTGTTACAACAAAGATGCCAAAAGCAGGTATACCAAAACTTTTTGCAACTTTTAAGATACTATAAAATTCCATATTTTCCAAGTCACACTGTTTGTTTAAAAGCAGGGAAGCGATTGTTGCGTCAGTAGTAATGTAGTTACTGCAATTAACTATAGGGGATGTTTCACGTGAAACATTATCATGATAGAGTGATATAGTATTTTTGATAGGTGTATAGGCACTATTGGTGATTGCTGCATGCTCGATATTGGCAGCTGAAGATGACTCTAGGATATCAAAAGGGGCATACTTTCCGTAACTGCCTGCACTGCCAATGAAAATCAAAGATGCAGGTGAATGCATTTGAACAAGCTTTGTTAAATTGATGGCAGAATCAATCAGACCAACACCGACAGCTGTAGCAAATGGAAATGTTTCATTATTCCCAGCGCAAACAATCATTGACACTCCAATTCGAATTGTGGATTGATCATGATCTTTTGCTCATCTTGCTCTGGAGTAGGGGCAGTTGCAGGAGCAACAGATCGGCTTTCCATCATCACAGGGCGAGGATAGTCAAAAGAGGGTGCAGTGAGGGAAATTTTGTTTATTTTACACGTAGTATCCAGTTTCATGGAGAGAGATTTAGCATATTGATTGATCCATACAATAGCATCCAATCTCAATGAATCCAGCTTTCCGTTTTTCTGTTTTTGACTTAATTGCCAACTGACAGAAGAGAGTGATATATCTACATCAAAATCCTTTTTTTTGTCATGCAGTGTAGTGATGAAAGTATTTAAGTCATCACTGTTATGGGAACTGATTTGATAATGCATAGTACCACGATAACCTGTTTTATAGCGCCGGTTGTTTTCATACTTGTACTCTGGATAAATAGTATAAGTACCGCCTTTTTTGGTGATATCTTTGTATCCTGATATATAAGTAGAAAAAGATGTTAACTTCTGTAGAACTTCTTTTTCTGTTGGTTTAAGTGCAGCAATGGTGATGTTGGTCATCAATGTATCTGGTTTAAGAGCAATCTCAAATGTTTTATCAAAATTAAGTGTGTAAGCAGCAAGCGAAAAAGGCAAGATAAACAGCAATAATAATTTTTTCATAATATCAAATCCTTACTGGTATATTTTCATTTTGTAAATAGTGTTTTAAATCCATAATATCTATCTCTTTAAAGTGGAAAATAGAAGCAGCCAAAGCAGCATCAGCACCACCTTTTGTAAAAGCATCTTTTATATGTTCCATTGTTCCGGCACCACCACTGGCAATGACTGGGATATTGATGGAGGAAGATATCGCAAGATTCAGTGCATTATCAAAACCGGCTTTTGTGCCATCTGCATCCATGGATGTAAGCAGTATTTCACCAGCCCCTCGATCATAAGCTTCCTTAGCCCATTGTATTGCATCGATACCTGTATCTTTTCGACCACCATTTAGGTAAATATTCCAGCCATCACCTGTACGTTTGGCATCGATAGCCACAACGATACATTGAGACCCAAAGCGCTGTGCTCCTTCATTGATGAAGTCAGGATTTTTGATAGCAGCTGAATTGATACTGACTTTATCACATCCAACATTCAGTAATTTATAAATATCATCTAGTTTTCTTATGCCGCCACCAACAGTCAGTGGAATAAAAACTTCTTTTGCTACTTCTTCAACTATATGGACGATTGTGTCCCTCTCTTCATGACTGGCTGTGATATCCAGAAATGTGATTTCATCAGCTCCTTCATCGTTGTAGCGCTTGGCAACTTCTACAGGGTCACCGGCATCACGAAGACCAACAAAATTAACACCTTTGACAACACGGCCATTGTCAACATCCAGACAGGGAATAATACGTTTTGCAAAATGTTCCATCACTATGAACCTTATATATAGATTGTCTTTATGGTATCATATATCCTATGAAAATCAGTGTAAACAGTCCCTGTCCCTGCGGCAGTAAAAAAAAGTATAAACAGTGTTGCCAGAGATATCATAAAGGTGCGCAAGTAAAAGATGCATTGACCTTGATAAAATCACGATACAGTGCCTATGTAGTTGGTGATGGCAGGTATATCATCAAAACAACACACCAGGACAATCCGGAGTATCATGATGACAAACAAATCTGGCAAAAAAGCATCAAATATTTTTCACAAGAAACCCAATTTAAATCTTTAAAGATACTGAAAGTACAAGAGAGTGAGAATGAAGTGTTTGTAACATTTAAAGCACAATTTGCAGAGGGAAATCTGCATGAAAAAAGCCGTTTTGTTAAAGAAAATGGCTTTTGGCTCTATAGAGAAGGTGAAATTAAAAAAACATAAAAATATTTAATTTAATTAGTATTTTATGTAAAAAGCTGTTTAAATGTGAAAACATCCTATTTGAGATAAAAGATTTAAAAAGCACTTTTTGGAAAAAATTGGTTTAAAAATCATACAAGAATTCAAACATACTTTTCTTACAATAACTTGTTAGTTTACAAGGGGTTTGAATGACAATAAAAAGAGCAAAAAATATTTTAGGACAGCAAAACAGTTACTATCATGATAAGCAAAGAAGTTCCGCAGCTTCCAGCTATTTTACAGCAGCTATGATTGCATTGCTTTTGGCTGTAGTTGTATTATTATTAGGGCTGGCATTGATAGATTATGAAGTAGGATCTTATTTTGAAGAAAGACCGATGATCAATATCGTTCTTCCTCCTGATAATTAGGCAAGGGCACCTCTAATAACATACCTGCATCGTAGAGCAGTGGATACTTCCACCCTCTTCGATGAGCCTTCGGGCATTGATTGGGATAATTTCACGTGAAGGAAAAAGTTCTTTAAACAGGTTGATGATTGATGTATCATGATCATCTTGATAAATAGGCAGCAATATGGCTTTATTGGTTATCAAAAAGTTGGCATAAGTTGCCGGAAGCCTTTTATTATCTTTATATATTGCCTTTGGTAAAGGCAGGGGAATCAAATGATAGGGGTTATTATCTATCGTTTTAAAAGTTTGCAACTCTTTTTTCATCTCTTTTAATACTTCAAAATGCACATCATCAGGATCATCACAAGTAACATAGGCTATCGTTTTATGATCAATAAATCTAGCCAGTGTATCAATATGGGCATCAGTATCATCACCAACAAGTTCACCGTGTTCCAACCATAAAAAACGTTTGACTCCCAAAAGTGAACGAAGTTTTTCTTCTATTTCTGCTTGTGTCAGGTGGGGATTTCTGTTTGGATTGAGAAGACATTTTTTTGTTATCATGAGCGTACCTTCCCCATCACTTTCTATAGAACCACCTTCTAAAACAAAATCACTCTGCAAAAGAGGAGAAAGCATAAAGTGCCACTTGTCATGTAGTATTTTTGTGACATTATTGTCAAGTGACGCTTCGTACTTATTGCCCCAGCCGTTAAATTGAAAATCAATCAGTTCTCTTTGATTATCATGATAGAGTGAAATAGGCCCGAAATCACGTATCCAGGTATCATTGGTATCAAGCTCTACAAAAGAAATTCTATCATGATAACAAAAGAAGTTTTTAGTTTTTTCTACATCATCACAAACAAGTATGAGCTTTTGTGTTGCCGAGATAGAACTGGCTATACGCAAAAAAACAGACTGTGCACTGCTGATATCATCTGCCCAGTCGCTATTCATATGTGGAAATACCATCAAGATACTATCTTGTGGTTCCCACTCGGCAGGTAAGCGTATCAAGAGGAAGCTTGTATAAAATCTTCTGCGATGGCCATTGGGTCTTCAAGACCAACAGATACACGGATTAATCCGTCTGTGATACCCAAAAAAGCACACTCTTTTTCATCAAAATCCCGATAAATGGTACTTCTCATATGCAATGCCAGGGTACGATTATCACCGATGTTTGCTGTCTGGGTGATAAGTTTGGTGTTATTGAGCAGTGAAAAGGCTTTTTCTTTGCTGCCGCAATCCAAAGTCAGCAGCGGTCCGCAGCCCTCTGAAAAAAAGCTTTTAAATCTATCATGATGTTCATGTTGGGGCAAAGAGGGGTGCCGGACAGTGATATTTGTCTTGGCATCATGCAGGAGTGCGGCCACTTTTTTGACATTGTCATTGATGCGCTGGGTACGAAGCGCCAGTGTTTCCAGACCAAGCATGGTGATAAAAGAGCCAAAAGCATTGGCACTCATACCAAAATCTCTCAGAGCACGTTTTTTGCAGATAGCAAAAAAAGCTTTCTCTCCTGCTTTTTCAAGCAAAGGGTGTATGCTGGTATATTTATCATCCTGCAGTTTATCTTCATTTTCTACAGATCTAAAAACAGCGATACCTCCCAAGGCGGCACTATGTCCGCTGATGATCTTGGTTGTGGAGTAGACAACAATATCTGCACCTATTTCCAAAGGCCGAATGAGCAGTGGGGTGACAGTATTGTCGACAATAAGAAGGGTATTGTACGCCTTGCAAAGTGCAGAGATTTTTTGCAGGTCGGGTAGTTTGAGATTAGGATTACCGACACTTTCAATCATCACGAGTTTGACACCGTTTTGGAGATTTTTCTCGATTAGATCGATTTCATCAACATCACAAAATATTCCTTTTACGCCAAATCGTGTCATAGTTTCCTGTACCAGCGTATAAGTGCCGCCAAAAAAACCACCAATACACAACAGGGTATCTCCACACTCTAAAAACGCAGTCAAGACCATAGAGATAGCACCCATACCCGATGCCGTTGCGATAGCACTGCTGCCGCCTTCAAGCTGCGCGATGATATTTTCAAGTTTGGCATTGGTCGGATTACCCATTCTGGCATAGAGCGGGTTTTGACTGCGTCCGCTGAAGATGGCTTCAGCTTCTTGGGCATTTTCATATCCAAATGCTGCCGAGGGGGTGATCGTTGGTGCAATAGCGCGTGTTTTAGAACCGATATTTTGTACCAAAAAGGTATTCATTTCTTCAAAATTTTTCATATACTAAAGTCCAGTGTTTGATTGATTTGATTGCGATAGGTTTTAAATTCACTCAAAGAGATATCCAGATTGAGCGTGCTTTTAGTCAAGATGGCATCCCAAAATAGCGACAGTGCAGCATTGCCTGTTTTGTGTTCTTTTTGAAAATAGCCGTCTTCAAGGATGTCAATGATATTGACAAGCGTGATTTCATTTAAGGGTTTATTTAATTTATAGCCGCCATATGCGCCTTTTGTACTTTGCAGGATACCTGCTTTTTTCAAAGAGAGTAAGATCTGTTCCAAAAAGTTTTGAGGGATAGCAGCAGCAGAGGCGATATCTTTGATTTTGACAGCTTTGTCACTGCCTCGTAAGTCAAGTTCATAGAGGGCAGCAACGGCATAAATCGTTTTGGTAGAGAGTCCAAGCAAAAAGGCTCCTTAGAGGATTTTACAAATTTTTAAATATTGGTATAATTTACATCCTACACAGAATTCAAAAAGCATTTCCAGTGCAGAGCAGCTCAATAAAACAACAACAAAGAGCGTTGCAAACTTGACTGCGCCAAAAGCTATAAACAATACGATCAAAATAGCCATTGCCCAGCCAAGATAGAGGGCAAATCGTTTAGGTGCTTCATCACTCATCTTGGGTTGGATGTTCAATGCTCGTAATATAGCCAAACTTAGTTGAAAAAATGGGCTAAAATTATTTTTGCGAAAAAGACGAAGTGAAAAATCAATCAACAGAAGATAGGCAAAAAGGATATGAGACGTGAGTAGAAATAAAATGGCTGTGATGGTTACTAAAACAGAGATCGCTCTCACCATGTGTGTATCGATTCTTCTTTGTGAGATAGGGCAGCTGATAGACATATTGTCTCCTTGTTTGTTAAATATTATCCCAATTCTAACAGAAAATTTTTTTAATGTCAAGTAAATCTATAGATATTATAGTTTATATGAAGAAAATGTTATTTTGTAACACATATCGTTTTACATTTTTAACATAGAATCAATCAGGGCGATGATATCTGTCATTGCCTTGTCATGATAGAGAAGAACTTCATTGTCCTGTGTGTATGTATCATGATAGGTATCTATTGTCTCTTTTGAAGGACAGTTGTTGGCACCGCCATAGGACTTGCAGGCATAGGTTGCCCAGCTTCTGCCCTGCTGCATCGCTGTTTTGAAGGCTTCTTTTGTAAAGTGTTTGCGCCCTTTGAGTTTTGAGACCATGCCCGCACAAAAAGCATCACCTGCCCCGGTAGAATCTAAAAAACCTTCTACATCTTTTACAGGTCGGGCCATAAAAAGTGTATCGGGTTCATCTTTCATGATACCTAGTGCACCAAGCTTATCCAAAGTAATAATCATATGAATATTCAGTGTACGGATATGATCAATCAGACAACGCAGGGTGCAGGGAGTACCATTGCTGAGAAACTGTGTCAGTTCCTGGATATTGAGCTGGAGTATATCTATTTTGTGCAGGTGATGCTTCCAAAAGGAAAACCCGTATTCGAGTTGGGTAACGCCAAAATTTGCATAGACGAGGGTATCAGAACGGTGTTGGAAGTGATCCAGGATAAAGAGTGTACTGAGTCTCGAAGTATCTTTATTGATAGCTTTTCGATCACTGTGGAGATGCCCGATGATCACTGTGCCTATGTCGGGAATTTGTTTGATACGTTTTTTTATAAAATCGAAAAAAATATTTTTTTCATTGCTGTCTTGGGAGAGAATAGTCCGATGTATGCCTTCAACGACGATCATAGATCGCGGCGTAGTGAGTGACGGGACAAAAAATGACTTTTCATCAAAAAAAGGATCTTTTTTGGTAGATTCAAAGGTAAGGATTTGTGTGTGAATCTGCCTGCCTGTGCTGTCATCTCCAAGAAAAAGCAATGGAAACACGCTCTCATT
>JANTGR010000018.1 GCA_024762875.1 Sulfurospirillum sp. | reverse complement strand
TGTTGATCTTCTGTCTGTATCACCTATACGAAAATCAAAAAAATGCAGCAAGTCACCCACCGTATTTTTCATACGGTTTCTACGGACAATCATATCCAAAAATCCATGTTCGAGTAAAAATTCAGACGTTTGAAAGCCTTCAGGTAAATCAGCCCCGATTGTCTGCTTGATAACTCTCTGTCCGGCAAAACCGATCAAAGCACCCGGCTCAGCGATGATAACATCTCCCAGCATAGCAAATGAAGCAGAAACGCCACCCATTGTCGGATCAGTCAAAATAGAGATAAAAGGCAAACCATTTTCTGAGAGTTTTTTCAAAGCAGCAGAAGTTTTAGACATCTGCAATAAAGAAAAAGTACTCTCCTGCATTCTAGCACCGCCTGATGCACTTACGATGATAAAACCATGCCTTTTTTCAAGTGCCCGATGTACAGCGCGTACTATTTTCTCACCTTCAACAGAGCCCAAACTACCACCCATAAATTGAAAATCAAATACTACCAGTTCCACTGGAATACCGTTGATTTGACATTCACCTGAGATAACAGAAGACTTTTTCCCCGTCTTTTTTTCACTTTCTGCCACTCTTTTTTTATAAGGTTTCTTATCAACAAACTTAAGCGGATCAATTGGTGCCAAGGCAGCATCATGTTCTACAAATGTACCTTCATCTACCAAATAGGAAATTCTCTCCTGTGCACCAATTCGCATATGATATTTACATTTGGGACAGACCTGTAAGAGATTCTCAACCTCTTTATAATACATTAACGAATTACATTTTTTACACTTTACCCAGTGACTCGGCGCTTCATTTTCAACCGGCTGTTTTCTAAAAGTGTTAAAGATATCACCAAAATTCATGACATTTCCCCCAAAAGAATATTTTTTAAACTATTAAATTGCTTTAAATCTTTACAGATTAGTGTTAAGCCATTATATTCATATTTGTATAAATTTTCACACATAAACAGCCCTGCCTTACAATCATACGGGCGCAATTCCCCTTCAAATAAAACAAAATCTACACGATGTGCATACGCCAAAGAAAGTGCAACTGCCCCTGGAATGCGATATTTAATCTTAGCGTCAAAAAGTTTTTTTGCATACTGCTTCGAGCAGTAAGCTCTTTCAAATATACCAATACAGCTACAAGGATTTTTACTGACATTTTTCAATGCAAGTTTATCAAGATTTCCTTCCTGGAAGCTTGTATTGGTTTTGATAAAAATATCACCATTGGCAAAATTACAGATGATGCCAACCAATACCCTGCCCTCTTTTTCCAGGGCAACAGAAGAACCATAGTATGGAAATTGGGACAGAAAGTTGTCACTGCCGTCTATGGGATCAATTGTGACAAGATAAGAACCTTGACCTATCTCACCACTCTCTTCAGAATTGATTTTTCCATAGGATTTAAGGTACTTTACAAAGATATCTTCAGCAATAAGATCAATCTTGCTGCTTATATCACCACCTGCGCCAACCTCAAGTTTTTGACAATATTTTTCATCAAAACCCTGATGAATCAAATCATACAGTTCACGGTTGGCATTGATCACATCATCGATAAAAAATTCAATCTCTTTAATGATAGAAGACCTTATTTTCTCAATAATTTTTTAGCGATAGCAGTAGCTGCCAATTTACCATCTTGTGCCGCTGTCACTACCAAGTCACTGCCTCTAAAACAATCTCCACCCGTATAGATGAATGGTTTTGAAGTTTGCATATCATCATTTGCTGTGATTGCTCCCCATTTATCTGTTTCAACACCATTTTCAGACAAGAAGTTTGGTGAAGTATTATTAAATCCCAGAGCAAATATGATAATATCAGCATCCACTCTAAAAGCACTATCTTCTACTATTTCTACAGATTGTCTTCCAGAATCATCTTTGCTGGATAACATAGTTTTTAACATCTCAATCCCAATAACCTTGCCTTCATCATTTAACAGCACTTCTTTAGGTGAAGCATGAAAGATAAATTCTGCTCCTTCTTCTTTGGCATTTCTAAACTCTTTTCTACTTCCAGGCATATTGTGTCCATCACGGCGATAGAGACATTTAACCGAACTCGCCCCTTCTCTCAATGAAGTTCGAATACAATCCATCGCTGTATCCCCTCCACCGATGACCACCACTCTTTTATTCTCTACATTAAAGTGTTCATCATATGCTTCACCAAAATGTTTTTGCTGAATATTCTTTAAAAAATCTATCGCAATGAAAACATCTTCACTGTTCTCGCCCGGAATTTTTGCCTTTTTAGATGCTTCAGCACCGATCCCGACAAATACTGCATCATAGTTTTCAGTTAACTCTTTAAAATCAACATCTTTGCCTACTTCAACATTCAAGAACAGTTTCATGCCTGCTTCTTCCAACCATTTAAATCTTCTAAAAACAACCTCTTTTTCCAATTTAAAACTTGGAATTCCATACGTCAATAGACCTCCTGGACGTGAAGCTTTCTCGAACATATCAACACCGATACCAGAGCGCAGTAAATAAGTCGCTGCTGAAAAACCTGCAGGTCCAGAACCTACAATTGCTACCTTTTTTTCACTCATTTTATCTGCGAATTCTGGCTTCCATCCATTCTTAAAACCATTTTCAGAGATATATGTTTCTATTGAACCAATTGTAATTGCACCATACCCATCCTGCTGCAGCGTACAATCCTGTTCACACAGTCTGTCCTGTGGACAAATCCGTCCAGTTATCTCTGGAAATGGATTACTCTCATTTGAGAGTCTAAATGCCATATGAGAATCTTTATTGGCCACTGTTTTCAACCACTGCGGTATATAGTTATGCAATGGACATTTTACATGACAGCCTGGGTCACCACACTGTACACAACGATCCGCCTGACTTTCTGCTTCTACAGGTTTAAACACCCTATAGATTTCTTTAAAATCTTTTTTCCGCTCATTTGAGCCTCTTTTTTCGGGCTCAATTCGATCTGTTTTTGTAAAATTCTGCATCTTAGTCTCCCTCCTCAGGATTTAAAGGCGCTTTCGCCAAATCTTTTGGTCTTACGATCCAAAAGTCTCTTAATGTATGTCTAAAATTTTCTAATATATATTGTGCTTTTTCACTCGATGTTTCATCCACATAATTTTTGAGTAGTTTTTTAATGTAATGTCTTTCTTCATCACTTTCATCCGTATCGATTCTAGTTGCCCGTACCAATTCCTGATTGAGATTGTCAATAAATTCATGATGTTCATCATAGACAAATGCTACACCACCAGTCATACCTGCACCAAAGTTTACTCCCGTGTTACCCAAGATCACAACAACACCGCCAGTCATATATTCACAAGGGTGGTCTCCCGTTCCTTCGACGATGGCAATTGCACCAGAATTTCTAACACAAAAACGCTCTCCAACACTACCGGCAATATAGAGTTTACCGCCTGTTGCACCATAAAGGCAGGTATTACCGCCACAGGAGAATTTATCACTTTGTGTACGCGGTGTAATCACAATTTTACCACCATTCATCCCTTTTCCAATATAGTCATTCCCCGCTCCATGCAGATAGATAGAGATCCCGGAACTTAAAAATGCCCCTAGAGATTGTCCAGCTACACCTGTCAACTTAAATGTAATGCTGTCACTATCCAGGCCTTTATTGCCGTAGTACTTGGCGATCTCTCCGGAAATGAGTGTTCCAAAACTTCTATTGATATTTTGAATCTCTTTTTTCAGTACCATTTTCTCACCAGGATTTGAGATGACCGGATACACTTCTTTTAAAATCCCTTTTTCAAAATCATTGGTATCAAATGGTTCATTTGACTCTCTTTGACAGGTATCTACCCCATCAAGACGCATCAAGACTGATGAAAAGTCAAATTTTTTCGCCATAGGATCATCAATAACCTGCAACAAATCACTTCTACCGATCAATTCTTCAAGGCTTTTATAGCCCATGGATGCCATGATCTCTCTTATATCTTCGCCCAGGAGTGTAAAGTAATTGACGACACGCTCCACTGTACCCACAAAATGTTCTCTGAGCATCTCATCCTGTGTTGCAACCCCCACTGTACATTTGTTTTGGTGGCAGATTCGCAGCATTCGGCACCCTACCAGTGTCAATGCTCCCGTACCAAAAGCATAACTTTCAGCACCTAAAAGCGCTGCTTTAATCACATCTAAACCAGTCTTCAATCCACCATCTGTCTGTAGATGAACCATTTCTCTTAGTCCATTTACTTTCAACGCATTGTGCGCTTCTGAAAGTCCCAATTCCCATGGATTACCAGCATATTTTATAGATGTCAGCGGTGCGGCACCTGTTCCACCATCACCACCAGAAATAATGATTTTATCAGCATATGCTTTGGCTACACCTGCTGCGATTGTTCCAACACCTGCAGTTGAAACAAGCTTCACCGTAACTGTAGCATCCGGATTGATCTGTTTCATATCAAAAATCAGTTGTGCCAGATCCTCAATAGAATATATATCATGATGAGGAGGTGGAGAAATCAACGTCACCCCGGGAGTCGTATAACGAAGTGAAGCAATCAATGGTGTCACCTTGTGTCCTGGTAGCTGTCCTCCTTCGCCTGGTTTTGCGCCCTGCGCCACTTTGATTTGAATCTCTTCCGCACTTCTTAGATACTCCGGTGTTACACCAAAGCGTCCAGAAGCAATTTGTTTGATTTTAGAACGATAGGTACTTTTGAGCCGTGAAGGTGCTTCACCACCTTCACCACAGTTTGATTGTGCCCCAATTTTATTCATTGCTTCACCCAGTGCTTCATGCGCTTCCGGAGAAATTGACCCCAGACTCATCGCTGCAGTAGCAAAACGCTTGAAAATATTTTCAATGGGTTCTACCTCATCTATCATGATAGGTTTCCTGTCTGATTGAAGCTCAAAAAAATCACGAATCATTTTTTTATCACGTTGATTGACAATCTCTTTAAACGTGTTGTAATCCTCTTTTTTATTTGAAATAGCTGCATCATGAATAGCATTAATCACTTTTGGCGAATAATCATGATACTCAAACCCTTCCAGATGCTTGTGGAAACCACCAATTTCAAGTGGGAAAAGTTTTTTTACATTGTCAATTTCGATCGCTTTTTCAAAATCTCTATTAATACGTGCTTCAATATCTTCATAACCCAATCCCGGAATATAAACATGTGAATCTCTAAAACAGTCTTCCATAATTTCACGTGAAAGTCCCAATACATCAAACAAAGATGAATTTCTATAAGAAGCAATTGTTGCAATACCCATTTTTGACATAATTTTCAGTAGGCCGGCATTGAGTGAAGCATGCACATTTTTAAATTTTTGTTTTTGTTCATAAGCTGAAATATTATTGTTTTTACAGATATCCAATACAGTTGCATAGAGCAAATAAGGATAAATCGCATTGGCACCATAAGCTATCATAGTTGCACAGGAGTGTGAATCAATTGCCTCTGCACTCATCGCAATCGTTGAAGTCAAATGTCTAAGACCATTATCCAGTAAAACTTGATTCAATCGTCCTACTACCATCGTCATCGGTATAGTTTTCATATTGGTATCATCACATCGGTCATCCAGGATGATAATTCTTACACCATCTTCTTTGACTGCTTTGACCACCCTGTCACACAAAGCATCTAAAGATTTTTTAAGATCTTTTTCAAACAGGGTAGAGAAAAATTCACTTTTATAGTGTGCATTGTACCGTGGATGTTCAGGATTACCAAAAGCACGCAGCACCTGTAATTTCTCTTCCATTAAAATGGGGCTGATCGCTTTGAGTCTGATCGCATGTTCCGGATCTTCTGCCAATATATTTCTCACTTCACCAAAGCCGGTATTCAAACTCATCACCACTCTTTCCCGGATAGGGTCAATAGGTGGATTTGTGACCTGGGCAAACTTTTGTTTAAAGAAATCAGTAAAATTTCTCTGTTTATTGGAGAAAGCGGCCATCGGGGTGTCATCTCCCATTGAACCCGTATTTTCTTTACCGTCATTCATCATTGGTGTAATCACCATATCAATGATTTCATTGGTGACATTAAAAAAACGCTGTTTTTTGACAAGCTGTCCAATTTCATAATTTGTTGTATCTGCAAATGGGAGATCGACATACTCCTGCAGATAAGTCATGTTCTCATTTAACCAGTCAGCATAGGTATTTGATGATTTTAGATAATTATCAATTTCATCGCTTTTTAATACTTTGCCAAACTTCAAATCTACACCCATCATCTCACCACTTTGCAGACGACCCCGCTCTAAAATATCTTCTTCAGGAATATGCAATACACCATACTCACTAGAAATGATAATACGCTCATTTTTGGTGATGATGTATTTTGCAGGACGCAAACCATTTCTATCTAACACACATCCGATATAACGTCCATCTGTCAAACTGACTGCCGCAGGGCCGTCCCAGGCTTCAAAACAGGTACTCATATATTCATAAAATGCTCTCAAATTAGAATCCATATGCGGAGCATTTTGCCAAGGAGCCGGTAACAAGGCACGGGCAGCTTTGAAAAAGTCTACACCATTTATCATCAGAAATTCAAACATATTGTCCAAACTACCACTGTCACTGAGATTGCCTTTCGTAATAGGAAGCAGTTTTTTCATCTCATTTTTAGAAAAAACTTTACTTTCAAGCCATTCACTTTTTGCCTGAACATTGTAGCGATTTGCTTCAACAGAGTTAATTTCACCATTATGGGCAATCGACCTAAAAGGCTGTGCCAATTTCCACTGAGGAAGTGTGTTGGTAGAAAATCTCTGGTGAAAAAGTGCAAATATCACTTTAAAATATGGGTTACTTAAATCTTTATAAAACTCTTTGATATGCGTCGGCATGATCAAACCTTTATAAGAAATCACCGAATTTGAAAATGAAGGGATATAAAAACTTTCACTGCTTTCAAATGCTTTTTCGATCTCACGTCTAGTCATATACAGTTGTGCTTCAAAACGCTTGGTAGCAATAATGGAGTTAGGGGTTACAAAAACCTGATAAATCTTTGGCAAACTTTCTAAAGCCTGCTTGCCAAGAGCCTGTTTATCAACAGGCACTTTTCTGTACAACAATACTTTCAAGTCATTTTTTTCACAGATTTCTGTGATCTTTTCTTGTTGTTGTTTATCCTCCAAAAAGAGCATACCCACAGCAAACTGATCCGGTAATGCCACCCCTTTGGACTTGGCCTCTTTTTTCATAAATTCAACAGGCATAGAAAAGAGAAGACCTGAGCCGTCTCCACTTTTACCATCAGCGGCAATGGCACCTCGATGCATCATACGCTCAAGTGAAATAATGGCATCTTCTACATTTTCATGTGTAGGAGTATTGTTGATACTCGCAAGAAGTCCAAAACCACAATTGTCTTTAAAACTTTTTAATATATCCATATTCATGTGATTATAACCTTTGTATAAAAGTTATCGATTATACTTAAAGAAAGGTAAAAAAGGGATAAAAAAAGCTATTTTCTCTTTGAAACTCTATTTGAGGGGATTGAGAAAAGAAAGATAAACGGCATAGAGATATCTCCTTATCATAAAATAACTTAATATAATAAATATATAAACAAAAAAAAGATCCGTTAATAATAGAGCAGTCATTCAGTAACAAATATCAAGGGAAACTCTACAAAACCTGTATAAAGGGTACTGTTAAAGTTTCCCTCTAAAGACTACTCAAAATAGGATAAAATTTTATTTTTATCCGTTTTGACCAAGTCACTTGTAACAGTTTTCGTCAAAACTGCTGTGACAGTTGGACTTAATAAAGCAGCCAATTGAGCAGATGATTCTTTAGGAAAAGCCAAAAAAAGCTGTTTTGCCTTACTCTCTAAAATAACATCCTCTATATCTTGTGCAATTTCTTTGAGTGAACGTTTTTTGTACTCGGTTTGACGATTGTGTTCTTCTCCATTTGCACCTTGAAAACTACCTGCCTGATCACTAAAGGCTTCACCTGCTTTTTGATGTGCACTGAGATAATCCATCTCTTTTATGAGTTTCAAACTATAGGATTCTTTTAATGCATTACCTACAATACCTTCACTCTTTTTCACATCATAAGCTTTAAATTCACCTAAATTTGCAACGATTACAACACTATTTTCTACTTTCATAATTCTCTCCTTTTAATAGATTGAGTGTTCTGAACAAACACACTTATTCACTAAGGCTGCGCCGTAAAACGGCTGTAGAGTCGTTCACAAGTGGGTTTATTCAGAACACTCGATTATACTGATACTCTTTTCCTTTTGTATGCTACTTTAGTAACATACCATTCACAACTTCTTATCACAATTTCTTACAGATCAAACTTTTTTTCAATCAACGGCACAAAAACAAATCCAGGAAATTCTTCTTGTTCTATATATGTTTTACTGATTTTTGTAAATTTAAAAATAGAATTTTTAATGGGTATAACCATCACCCCGCCTATTTTTAATTGATCCAAAAGTCCTTTCGGTATTTCTGCCGCACTTGCCGAGACTAAAATCTTGTCAAATACTTCTTCAGGTATCCCAAGTCTCTCTCCTGCCTTTTCGATGTGGCAATTTTTTCCAAAATTAAACTTTGCAAGATTATGCTGCCCCCTTTCTACCAATGCATCTACTCTTTCTACGCCACGGACACTGCCTCTCTTCCCTGCCAATGTACATAAGAGTGCAGTTGTCCATCCAGATCCGGAACCGACATCCAGTATGCTGTCCCCCTTTTTGACAGCGAGCAGTTCCAACATAAATGCCACTGTGGACGGCTGGGAAATAGTCTGATCTTTGCCGATAGGAAGCGGTGCATCAATATATATATGATCCCTAAATTCCTCAGGAACAAAGTATTTCCTGTCAATCTTTGTAAATGCATCAATAATGGCAGGGGAATGAAGCACTTCTGACGCCTTCATATGCTCTAGCAATTCCTGCATCGATATCATATTATTCAACAAAGGCTGCACTCATATATCCTACAACACCTGACTCATCACCACTGGCATCTGCACTGGTACGGTAATCCAGCAAGATTGGTTTCAACCCACTTTCCCCAGCCGCAATCAACATTGCTTCAACACCGATTTTGCCACATGCTTCACACCCTTGGTGTAGTTCTTTGGGACTGAGATTTTGTACGGCATCCAGACAAATGCTATCAAGATCCTTTGCTTTTTGTATATCATGATAATGACTCAGGTCTGTACTAATCACCACTGCTGTCTCTGTATCTTCTAAAAGATAACTAATAATGCGCGCCAAGTTTTGGGGATCTTCATCTCCATAGACCAGCTCCACAATTTTCGCTTCCTGATCATACGTTTTGACAAAAGGCATCTGAACTTCTGTACTATGTTCATGGTGTGCCTGTGGATTAAACTGCAGTCCAAATTTATTTTTGAGTTTTTCTACCAAATCACGGTCAATAGAGAGCATTCCCATAGGTGTCGCATAGTCATCAAAATCAGCGATACTCGTGCCTTGCAGATAAACCCGGTGACTGGGACCTATCACCACTACACGCTTGGCCTCTGTGTTTTCAAGCAGCCTAAACGCTATATTTGCCGTAAATGCAGAATACACATACCCTGCATGCGGTACGATGATAGCTCTTGGCTTCTGCCCCAATAGCGTTTTGTCTTTTAGATGTTCATCCAAAATAGTATTATAATGTTCAAACATCGCCTCTATTTCTTCTGGCTTTGCAGGATAAAACTGTCCTGCAACAGTACTTTCACGTGTACTCATGACCAAACTCCTTATTATTTTATTTCTCAGAGCAGCTAAACACTGTTCATCTTCTCTTCAATCACTAAAGCTTTGCCTTTGGCAAGAGAAGAACTTATGACCAAACTCCTTATTATTTTATTTCTCAGAGCAGCTAAACACTGTTCATCTTCTCTTCAATCACTAAAGCTTTGCCTTTGGCAAGAGAAGGACTTATGACCAAATTCCTTCTATAGCTCTATTACATTTTGGGCAATGCCCTTCTTTGAGGTTGTTGATACTGACTGTATATCCGGTTCTATCAATCAACAATGCTCCACAGTCAGGGCAATAGGTATCTCCATGTACTGGGACATTACCCATATAGACATACTCCAAACCTGCTTTTTTACCAATGGCACTGGCTCGCTGAAGCGTATCCAAACCGGTATATTCATGATCTTGCATTTTATAATCAGGATGAAAAGCACTCAAATGCCACGGTACCTGTTTACCCAAATCATTGGCGATAAATGAAGCCATCTCTTCCAAATCTTTATCACTGTCATTTTCACCCTCAATTATCAGTGTTGTTACCTCTACCCAGATACCCTCATTCACCATCATGCGAAGTGTATCTTTCACTTCTTCCAAGCCGCCTTTCAGTACTTTTTTATAGTAAGAATCATCCCAGCTTTTTAGATCAATATTGGCTGCATCCAGCCAGCTTGGCATATCTTTGATTATTTCAGGTGATTCAAAACCATTACTGACAAAGATATTTTTCAATCCTTTTTCTCTGGCAATCACCCCGATATCTTTGGCGTAAGGATAAAAAATCGTTGGTTCATTATAGGTATAAGCAATCGATTGTGCTCCCCTCTCCAATGCCAAATCAACCATTTTTTCAGGACTGACCTCAATAGATTTATCCACATGTGTCTCTTGCGAGATATTCCAGTTTTGACAAAATGGGCACTTAAAATTGCACCCCACAGTCCCAAATGAAAGTGCTGTTGTCCCCGGTAGTAAATGATACAGCGGTTTTTTCTCTACAGGATCGATATTCAGCGCTATTGGATGACCATACACTAGCGTTTTCAATTCACCGTCTTCATTTTTATTCACTCCACATATACCTGTCTGTCCCTCTTTCATCTGACAATAGTGACGACATAACAAACAGGTAATTTTCTCTTTTCCTTCTACTTTTTTATAATATTGCATATTGACTCCTTATGCATAATAATCTTTATCCATATAGACTAAACTTTCTTTAACCATACCATATAAATATAAAAAAGTCAAGTAAGTTAAATCAAAGTACCTAAAAATGGGCTATATTTAATCATACCTGCTCTATCATGATAGATAAAAAAAGAGAGGAAAGTGAATGGAAATAATACATTTTGATACGCCTATGCTTATTTCTGCAATAATCATGGCTATCACTTTTATCGGGATTTTCACAGAAGGACTGCATGGCTTTCACCGGACAAAATTTGCCCTGCTTGGGGCTATTTTAATGATTATCTTTGGTCAATTTTATGGATTTTATTCACCTGAGAAGGCATTGCATGCTATTGACTGGAATGTCGTACTGCTGCTGGGATCCATGATGACCATTGTTGCCATTATGATTCCCACAGGCGGTTTTCAAATGATTGCTTATAAAGTTGCAGCGTATAGCCGTGGTCATCTCTTTTTACTCATGTTTTTGATGGGAACGGCAGTAACTGTTATCTCATTATTGCTGGATAATGTCACAACTGTTGTCATTTTTGGACCATTGATTATCCTCATTTCTCAAGCACTCAAAATAAATCCTATTCCCTATTTACTCGCTGCTGCCCTGCTTTCAGACACTGGCGGTGTGGCTACATTGGTCGGAGATCCTCCAAACCTGATGATAGGTTCAGCAGCACACATAGACTTCAATACTTTTTTAATGCATATGGGTGGTATCGTTTTTGCAGCATGGCTTACTATTATTCTGGCTTTAAAATTTTTATTTAAAAAAGAGCTGGCTATCGTTCCCGCTTTGTCGGACTTCACCAATAAAGGTCCCTTAAAAGATCCAAAAACATGGAAAGCTTCTTTACTGGTTTTGGGTATCATGGTCATACTGTTTATGATACATCATGCACTCGGATGGGATGCCTGGATGGTATCAACTTTGGGATTTACAATTTTACTCTTTATTGCACCTCAGATTGATTTAGACAATACCTTTGCCAAGGTAGAGATTACACTTTTGACCTTTTTTATCTCTCTTTTTGTTGTTGTAGGCGGCGTAGAAAACAGCCACTTTCTACAATACCTGGGTAGTTTTATCCTCCCCTTTGTTCAAGAAGACTTATTGACTTCAGCGATTATTTTGATGTGGCTTGCTGCTATTCTCTCCGCCATGATAGACAATATCCCATTTACAGCAGCCATGGTTCCTATACTCCTGGGTCTGGAAACACAGGGTGTCAACATCACGCCACTATGGTGGTCCTTGGCTATTGGTGTGGGCATGGGCGGCAATGGCACACACCTGGGTTCAACAGCCAATGTCTATATCGTAACCATATCCGAACGAATGGCAAAAGAGAACAATGATCCTTCACTTGCCATTACACCGGGACTCTGGTTCAAAAAAGGCACACCCGCTATGTTGCTGACTTTGTCTGTATCAACATTATTGATGTGGATATTTTTTGACTTTTTCTCAGCTCCCATCACACATTAGAGCCCTATCATGATACTTATCTTAAAGCAAAGGAGAGCCACAATATCTCATGCAGGGCTATATCATACATATCAATAAAGTTAAAGATGAAGATCTTATCGTCACCATTTTAACAGAGCAGAAACTTAAAACATTGTACCGTTTTTATGGTGCCAGACATGCCAATGTCAATCTGGGATATAAAATAGACTTCGAAGTACACTCTTCAGCCAAATCCTCTATTTCCATGCTGCGGGAAGTCTTGCCACTCAGTGCCAAATGGATGTTGGAAAGTCAGCGTTTTTTTATCTGGCAGCAGTTTTGTAAGCTGATGTACAGACATCTACAGGATGTCGTGGAACTTGATCCATTTTATTTTTATCTCTTAGAAGAGACTGCTGCCAAGATGGCAAAACAAAACCCTGCGCGTACTGCTATCGAATCCTATATAGAATTACTCGCATATGAGGGACGTTTGCATGATGATTTTAAATGTTTTATCTGTGATGAACTCATCACCGACAAGGTTGTCTTGGCACGCAGTTTCCTACCGGCACACCAATCCTGTGTCTTTGGGCAGGAGTTGTCCAAACAAAAAATAGAACAACTCTTTCAAACCCAATCAACGCTTTTTTTAGAGGATACTGACGTAACACACCTATGGCGCTTGCTGCAGGAGGGATTCTAAGCGTATACAACCTTCTACAGCGCTACTTTTAGGCTGGTCACTTTTTCCAACTCTTCTACAATAGCATCATTGACTCTGATCTGTGACTCAATGACCACATCCTGCAGTTTGGATGAGATGATCAGTTTCAGCGGTCTTCGACCTGGATATTTTTGTACCAGCTGATGCAAGGCCTCCAAACTGTTTGTCTCTTCTTTTAGCTCTATCTTAACAAATATAGGTGTAAGAGGCTTTTCAGGGATAACTTCTTTTTTAATATCTACTTTCTCTTTTTTCGCAGCCTCTAATTCTACGAGTTTATTGACCCTGATATTTGATCCGCGATCATCTTTACTGACTGTTACCTTAAATGCCACAGGGCGATTCAAATCCATCATCTGCAGTTGAATCATCATCTTTTCAAAAACCATCATTTCAATATTGCCATGAAAATCCATCAAGTTTACAATACCAAATTTGTTTCCTTTTTTAGAGATCTTCTGAACCACTTCTTCCACTTTACCGATAAAGAGTGTTTTACTACCGTCAGCAAGCGTATCAATCTCACTAGAGAGCGTATGCGGTATGGCATTGATCTCTTCTCTAAACTCATCCAGCGGATGACCTGAAACATAAAATCCCAATGTCTCTTTTTCAAGCTGCAAAATTGTCTTTGCATCATACTCGTCACTATCCTCTATCATGATATCAACCTGCATCATCTCTTCACTGTCACCAAAGAGTGAATTTTCTGCCATTTTCTGAGCTCTGGCTGCTTCAGCTCCTGCTGTCACGATCTTTTCTATATTATCCAATAAAGCCCGTCTGGAATAACCAAAACTATCCATTGCACCCGATTTTATCAATGCTTCCAAAACCCGTTTATTAACTTTTGAGGTATCAATTCTCGCAACCAAATCACTTAAATTTTCAAAAACTTTCTCTTCTCTCGCCTCTACTATACTCTCAATCGCTTTCGAACCCACACCTTTGATAGCACCCAATCCAAAAAGGATTGCATGTTCCTCACCTCTCTCTTTAGGTGCAAATTCGATGCGGCTTTCAGTGATAGAGGGTGGTAAAAGTTTGATACCAAGGCGCTTGACCTCATCCACATATTTGACTACTTTATCGGTATTGTCTGCCTCACTGGTTAAAAGTGCTGACATAAATTCCTGCGGGTAGTATGCTTTGAGATAAGAAGTCTCAAAAGTAACCATGGCATAGGCTGCTGAGTGTGATTTGTTAAATCCATAACCGGCAAATTTCACAATCAAATCAAACAGTTCTTCAGATTTTCTGCGATCAAAGCCTTTCTTTACTGCACCATCGGCAAACTCACCTTTTAATCTATCCATCTCTTCTTTGATCTTTTTACCCATCGCACGCCTGACGACATCTGCTCCACCCAGGCTGAAGCCACCGATAGTCTGTACGATCTGCATAACCTGTTCCTGGTAAACAATCACACCGTATGTAGGCTTTAAAATAGGTTCCAACTCCGGAAAATCATATATTATTTCCTGTCGTCCATGCTTTCTTTCTATAAAATCATCCAGCATACCAGATTCCATAGGACCTGGACGATAGAGGGCCAAAACAGCAATAAGATCCTCAAAATTGGTAGGAGCCAAGCGTTCATTCAAACTTTGCATACCGCTTGATTCGATTTGAAATAAACCGACTGTCGCACCGCTTTGAATCAATTTATAAATTTCAGGGTCATCAAAATCAACTTTATTAAAGTTAATTTCTTTGTTATACCGTGCTTTGACCAGTTTCAATGCATCATCGATCACCGTCAGTGTTTTCAGTCCCAAAAAGTCAAATTTGATTAAATCTACATCTTCGAGATACTTCAATGAATACTGGGTAACCAAACTGTCATCTTTTGTAGATTTGTACAGTGGCGCTTTATGCCATAGCTCTTCATTGCTCATCACCACGCCCGCTGCATGCATCCCTGAGTTTCTATTCAGCCCTTCTAACGCCAGAGAAAACTCCCAAACCCTTTTTGCCTGTGCATTGGATGTAATCAATTCCTTAATCTTGGGCTCTTTTTTATACGCATCTTCCAGTGTGATACCCAATTCATCGGGAATCAATTTTGCCATCTTGTCTGCCTCAGCATACGGCATCGCCATCACACGTGCAACATCCCGGATAACCCCTTTAGCCAAAAGCTTACCAAATGTGATCACTTGGGCAACATTGTTTCTGCCATATTTTTCAACCACATAATTGATAATTTCACCCCGGCGTTTTTGACAAAAATCGATATCGATATCCGGCATACTGACCCTCTCCGGATTCAAAAAACGCTCAAAAAGCAGGTTATATTTCATCGGGTCAATATCAGTAATTTGCAAGGAAAAAGCTACCAGACTTCCCGCAGCTGAACCACGACCCGGTCCCACCGGTACACCCCGGCGTTTAGATTCAGCAATAAATTCCCATACAATCAGCATATAACCTGGAAAATTCATTGTATTGATAATATTCATCTCATAATCTAAACGTTCTCTATACTCTTGATGTCTCTCTTTGGGCACCAGTCCCAGCCGCTTTTCTAGTCCCTCTTTGCACTTATAGACAAAATAATCTGCATCATTATCCAGATCAGGGACACCATCTTTTTGGGCAAACTCTTTAACAAACTTAAAATTAGGCGGTGTTGGATCCCCCAGTTTGATTTCTAGATTGCATTTATCCACAATTTCCTGTGTATTCTCCAATGCTTCAGGCATATCTGCAAAGAGTGCAGACATCTCTTCAGGGGACTTCACAAAAAATTCATGTACCGAATGGCGTAGACGGTTAGGATCATCAAACTCTTTATTCATTGCAATACACATAAAAGCTTCATGCGAATCTGCCAGCTGCTGTTCCAGATAGTGTGTATCATTGGTTGCAATAATTTTGATGCCCGTTTCCTGGGACACTTTGATAATCTGCTCATCGATAAAAAGTTGATCCCCTATCCCATGACGCATAATTTCCAGATAAAAATCATCCCCGAAAATCTCTTTATATTCCAAAGCCACTTCTACCGCACGCTCATAACCTTTGGCACCGTTTTTGACATTTCTTTCACTGTTGGTATTCAGATGCCAGTTGACTTCCCCCTGTAAACAGGCAGAAGAGCAGATAATGCCATCAGAGTGTTCTCTTAAGAGTTTTTTATTGATACGCGGATAATAATAAAAACCATTAATATAACTTTGTGAACTAAGATACATCAGATTTTTATAACCTATTTCATTTTTGGCATACAAACAAAGATGAAAACGCTGTCTGGTACTCTTATCCCCCAACTCTTCTTGATTATGAACATATGCTTCCATGCCTATGATGGGTTTAATACCCTCTTTTTTCATCGTTACATAAAAATCAATAGCACCGAACATATTGCCATGATCCGTTATTGCTACAGATTGCATCCCTAAATTTTTTACTTTTTTTGCGAGTTGCTTGATCTTATTTGCCCCATCAAGCAGCGAATATTCTGTGTGTAAATGTAAATGTGTAAAGTTTGCCTTGCTCATGATTCTCCCCTCTTCTAATCCACCTAAAATAATTCTACAAAAATGCTCCTTGAAACTTTATTTTATTTCAAATTAGTCGATATAGAAAAAAGTAATTTAAAATAAACAGGACTGTCTATGTTTTCCAAACTAGGTATCATTTCAAAATCTTCTGATGAGAGCTTGATTGAATCACTCATACGCTATTTCCCGCTTCCAATGTTTTATAAACGCAGCGATGACAATGCTTTTGTCACCAATGATGCATTTGACCAGGTTGCAGGAAGCCATAAGAAAAAAATACTCGATTCATTATCCAAGATACAAATCATCCATAATACAAAATTTGAACTCAAACTCACCAATGATATTGGTAAAGAGATGGATACTATCACCTATATCTCTGAAGTTGAAGAAGGCACACTGGGTGTCATTGTCGATATTACTGACCAGGTAAAAGCCAAACAAGTCATCATCTCACTTAAAGAGCGTTATGAAATAGCCACAAAAGGTGCACAAGAAGGGCTGTGGGAGTGGAATATCAAAACAGGTGAAGTGTTTTACTCCAATAAATTTAAAGAAATTATTGGGCTTGGAACAAAAGCAGCTGAACCTAAAATCGAAACCTGGATTAAACGTATTGATCCAAGAGACAATGCCAAAGTAGTCAAAAATCTGGAAGCTTATCTGAATCATCATATTGACAATTTTTCCAGTGAACACAGAATCAATGTCAACGGCCAGACAAGATGGGTCTCAATTAGTGGTAAAGTCTCCTATGACGAGAAAAAATCCCCGGCAAAAATGACAGGTTTTATCTCCGATATCACAGAAAGAAAAGAAGCACAGCTGGCATTAAAAAACAGTGAACAGCAATTTTCTCTTTTTATGCAAAATCTACCGGCCGGTGCTTTCATAAAAGATGAACAGGGAACATTTGTTTTTACCAATGACTATCTCAATAAATTTTTTGGCAAACAAACACTGGTTAATTCCAACTTTAGTGATATTATGCCTGTTGAAAATATCAGAAAACTCAAAGAGCAGGATGCAAAAACACTGCAAATGGGTGCGGATACTGTTGAGGAAAGGCTCAAAGATGCACAAGGTCAGGAAAAATATTTTCAAACACACAAATTTGTCATAAACAAAGACAATAAACGTTATATCGGTGGTATTTACTCTGATATAACCAACCAAAAAAAGACCGAAACAAAACTCAACATTTTAGCACACTATGACCTCTTGACCAATCTGCCAAACAGAATGATGTTTCAAGACAGTTTAAAAAATATGATTTCCAAAGCCAGCAGAAACAAGAGTAAAATAGCCCTGATGTTTATCGATCTTGACAACTTTAAAATGATCAATGATACCCTGGGACATGACTATGGTGATTTACTTCTGCAGGAAGTAGCAGCAAGACTGAAAAAAATCCTGCGTGCGGAAGATGTTGTATCCAGACTTGGTGGAGATGAGTTTACCGTTATCCTGGATGATGTGAAAGATACAGCTTATCCGTCTGTTGTAGCACAAAAGATTATCGATACACTTTCTCAGCCAGTGAAGCTGAAAGACGAGATGGGTTATATCGGTGCCAGTATCGGTATCTCTATCTTTCCTGATGATACAGATATTATGGACCAACTCATCAAAAATGCCGACCTGGCAATGTACCGTTCCAAACATGAAGGAAAAAATGTTTATCGCTATTTTACAGAAGATATGAATGCGGATGCCTCTGAAAAACTGGAATTAACCAATGATTTACGCTCAGCTATAGAACATGAACAATTAGCACTTTATTATCAGCCGATTGTAGATACACATACCAATAAGCTGGCTTCTTTTGAGGCACTGGTGAGATGGCACCATCCAAAATATGGGCTCATCACACCTGACAATTTTATCACACTGGCTGAAGAAGGCGGATTTATGGTTAAAGTTGGCAAATTTGTCATCAAAAAAGTCTGTGAGCAAATCAAAATCATGCAAGCATCCGGATTAAATACCAAAATAGCTGTTAATATTTCATCTAAACAATTGACACAAAACCACCTTGAACAAACGGTTAAAAATATTGTTACAGAAAGTGGTATCAACCCTGCTTTACTGGAGCTGGAAGTAACAGAAAACTTTTTAATGAATAATATCGAAGCAGTGGAAAAAGTGATTTCAAACCTCAAAGCATTTGGTATTGCGACAGCTATTGATGATTTTGGTACGGGTTACTCTTCTCTCGCCAAACTCAAAAAGCTCTCTATTTCCAAACTGAAGATCGATAAATCTTTTATTGATGATATCCCCAATGATGAAGACGACATGGTTATTGCCAGTATGATTATAACGCTCTCACAGCAGTTAGGGTTGGAGATCGTAGCCGAAGGCGTAGAAACAGAAGCACAGGCAGAGTTTTTAAAAGAAAAAGGCTGTCATCTTATGCAGGGATATCTATTTAGTGAAGCCATACCGGAAACAGAAATCAATGCTTTTATTGAAGCCCGCAATTAACAGAGCCTTATCATGATAAGACCCTTGCTTTACACTACTCTAAGATCTTATGCAGGGTAGTGGCTTCCTGCATCCATGATTCCAACTCTTCCCACTTTTTATCAGCAACAAGCTTTTTGACATCTGCCATCTCCTGCTCAAATACAGAAATTGTTGTCAAAAGATTTTCTCTGTTTTGTTTAAAAATATCACTCCACATATGTGGCGAAGATTTTGCGATACGGCTCATATCTCTAAATCCCCCTGCCGCCAAAGCCAAAATACTCTTAGGATCTTCCTGTTTCAAAACAGAGTTTGCCAGGGCATAAGAGATCGCATGTGGCAGATGGGAGATATAGGCAGCATGCAAGTCATGCTCTTTTGCTCCCATATAGACAATCTTCATCTCTAAAGTTGTAAAAATTTGTACTGCTCTTTTTAGTTGCAGACTGCCACTTTGGTCACTGTCACACAAAACAACAATCGCATCTTTATACAGAGAGTCAAATGCAGCCGAAGGACCAAACTTCTCTATACCTGCCATCGGATGTGCAGCCACAAGATTGGGACGTATTTCTGCCGGAGTGTGAGTTACAATTTTCTCTTTGGTACTACCCAGGTCAATCACCGTTGTATCATGAGAAATATTTGTTAAATCATGCAGACAGGCTATCACACCTTCCACAGGTATAGCCAAGACAATGACATCACTTTTTGATACATCATCAAAGGAGACAATTGCATCAACCAGACCATATTTGAGTGCTTCTTCACAATGCTTTTTATTATGATCAAATCCAACGACATAAAGATCTTGCATCCTCTTTTTCAAGGTCAGTCCAAACGAACCACCCATCAAGCCCAAACCAACTATTGCTACTCTCATTCAATCACTCTTTTCATTTTGTTTCTATTTACTATTCATAAGATTAATATGCTATTATAATATCTTATCAAAATGAAATATAAGGTTAATTTTATGAAAAGAATTCTGATAGTTTTTTTACTGCTGCTTTTTAGCTTACATGCCAAACAGATAAAGGACATCCAGTTTGACGGGCTGGTGCATATCTCGCCGGAAATAGCAAAAGAAATTATCGGTATTCATCCAGGTGATACTTTGCAGGCATCAGCCATCGACAAAAGTATCAAAAAGCTTTATGCGCAAAAGTATTTTGAAGACATCTGGGTTGATGAGAATAATGGTGTATTGCTTTATCATGTTAAAGAAAAGCCTATTATCTCCAAAGTCAACCTCACGGGATTCAGTCAGGATAAAATCGAAGAGACACTAGAAGGTGCCAATGTCCATAAAGGTGATATTTATGATGATGGTAAAGCCAAGACAATTAAAAAAAATCTCACTAAAAAATTAGAATCAGAGGGCTACTTTGACTCTGTTGTTGAGGTCGAAAACAAAGAAGTCAATCCCGGCAGTATTCAGACAGATATCACCGTCAACAAAGGGGAACCTATCTACATCAAAAAAGTCAATCTTTTGGGTGCTACACATTTTGATTATGATGATATTAAAAGTGTGGTTGCCAATCGCCAACGACAGTTTGCCGGATGGTTTTTTGGACGAGATGATGGTAAACTCAAAGCAGACCAACTCAAATTCGATGCCGAACGTATTAAAGAATTTTACCTCGAACACGGATTTTTGGATGCCAAAGTCTCTCCGCCTTATTTACGTACCAATTTTGGGGACTACAGTGCTGAATTAACGTACAAAATTGATGAAGGGGAACCTTATACAATCGATCATATGGATTTACAGGTTGCGCAAGATGTAGTCGATAACAAGGAGTTGAAAGAGAACTTTAAATTAAAAACGGGGAAAGTGTTCAATGTCAAAAAACTCAGACAAGATATGGGCAATATCCAAAAAGCAGTCTCTGACAAAGGATATGCATTTGCCAAAATATTTCCGGATGTCAAACCCAACAAAGAGACACATCGTGTGGATATCACCTATATGGTACAGCCAAAGAAAAAAGTGTATGTCAACAATATCACTATCGCAGGCAATGCAAGAACGCAGGATTCTGTCATCAGACGGGAACTCTATCTCTCAGAAGGAGAAAAGTTTTCACAAAATGATTTAACAGATTCACTGAATGCTCTGCGAAGAACCGGCTACTTTGATGATGTGCAAATCACTCCAAAACAGGCAACCCCTTCTACTATGGATCTACTGGTCAAAGTGGATGAAGCTAGTACGGGCAGCATTATGGGTGGTGTCTCATATGGAAGTTATGACGGATTTGGTGTCAATGCCGGTGTCTCTGATCGAAACTTTTTGGGCAGCGGGATAGAGCTTGGGACCACGATAGACTATTCTGAAAAAACACTCAAAGGTAGTATCAATTTTAACAACCCGCGATTGTTTGATTCTCTATACAGTTTAAGCGGAAATATCTATAGAAAAGATTATGACTATATCAACTATAAAGAAAAATCTCTCGGAGGCATGATTCGTATAGGGCGTAAGATAGGCAGACACCTGCATGCATCTTTGGGATACCAATATGTTGATTCAGAACTTTCGGATGTAGCTGACAGCTTAAAAAATAATGTCTATTATCAGGAAGGTCGTTATACCAAAAGTTCTATTATGCCGAGTATCACTTATGATAACACAGATGATTATTATGTACCACGCCATGGTATGAACCTGGGCTGGAATCTGGAGTATGCCGGTGCAGGTGGAGATACCAAATTTTTAAGCAATACGCTTTCTGCAAAGTATTATTACGGATTTCAGGATATCATTGACTATGATTTGATCCTGAGATTTAAAGCCCGTGCCAGTGTAATCAATGACAAAGGAAGTTTACCACTCAATGAAAAACTTTATCTGGGAGGGATTGGAACAGTCAGAGGTTATAAATATGGTCAACTCTCGCCAAAAACAGCAACAGGTGATTTATTGGGAGCAAAAAATATGGCTGCCGCGTCATTGGAAGCAAGTATCCCGCTGGTTGAGTCTATGCAACTTAGAATGGTAGGTTTTTATGACTATGGAACAACCGGTGAAGATAATTGGGATGATATTCACCGCTCCTCTGCCGGTATCGGAGTTGAGTGGCCAAAATCACCACTGGGTGTACCTCTGCAGATATTTTATACCGTACCTTTGGATAAACAACCAGATGATCAACTCAATAAAGTTGAATTCAATATCGGAAGACGTTTCTAAACGTTTTCCAACTTGATATGCAATGCATGCATAGAACGTAGCTTTTCCAGACACTCCTGGCATAGATGTGTGCCAGAGGTCAAAGTGATAGTCAAATATCTCTCCTTTAAACTAAAACCTACATTTTGGATACTGCGATTACTATTGATACACTCTGCAACGCTGAGAATAAAATAGAGCCATTCAACCAACACAGTATCTGGTAATAACATGGCATACTTTTTATATTCTCGGTGGCGCTGCTTCTCTTTTTGTGAGAGTTTTAAAAGCAGTGCCAGTAAAAGTTTCTTTTCATGAGAAAATGTAAAGTTTAAGTTTTCAAGAAAAAAATAAAAACTATTATCACTATTGGAGTAAATATTAATTCTTTTACTGATCGGTGAAAGCTTGGCAGCATATCCCAGCACTTCACGATAGGAACTATCCTTAATATGATGCAGTGGCAATAAAGTGTCAAATAGCTGCAATGCCGTGCGCTGTACAAATGCACAGTTTTTTTCATTGAGTGAAAAACGATCGGTTAAACTTTTGATACTGACATTAAAATTGTGTGGAAATTTACTATTGCTGTTTCTTAATATATCAGAGAGATAGACACCTTCGCGGACTCCCGCTTTGCTTGAAATCACATATTTGGCATCTAAAAATTTTAATAATGCATAAAATATTGTACTTCCTTCTTGAATCGTATCCAGTCTATTAGAAGGAAAATCCAACTTTTTTAATGCTTTTTTCTCTAAAAAAGGTATCTCTTTGATAAAGCTTTTATAATCTTTTAGACGATAGTCAAATCCATGCAGACTGTTGATAGGATACTGCTCTTTTATCATGATAGCCGAAGAGAGGGCACGAATCGTACCACCTATACCCACAATATATGAAGATTTAAAATGCTCAGGAACCTCGGCTAATACTGTTTTGAGATATGTACGTATCGCCTCTTTGTCTGCACCTTTATCAAAAAAAAGTTCTTTTAAACGTACCGTTCCCACATCGAGAGAGAGTGTATCAACAATTAAGCCATTTTCTATCTTCGCCAACTCTGTTGATCCACCACCGATATCGATTGTTGTAAACATTTTGATAGGCTGCAGTAAATTCATCGCAGCCACAGCTCCAAAATGCGCTTCCTGCTTTCCATCAATGATTTTGATACCTAGTTTCAATTCACGACGTACGCGGTCAATAAAAACTTTTTTATTTGGAGCATCCCGCAAAGCAGATGTAGCAACGCACAGTATCTTTTGACATTTGACATTTTTGGCTACCTGTAAAAAATCTGCTAAAGCACCAAATGCTTTCTCCATCGCAGCATCTTCAAGATGCCCACCTTTTTGATAAGCACCTTCGCCTATCCGCACGCGCGAACGCACTTTTTCTATCAAATGAAATGCAAATCGGGAACTTTTTTCATAGATCACCAAAGAGAGCGAGTTGGAACCGATATCGATGATTGCTGTACGTTTTGCCATTATTCTTCTTGTAGTTTTTTATATTTTTCCATCAAAGCCTCATCACTTTCTATGTGTGCATTATCAACAATAATACAATCTACAGGACAGGCTTCAACACAAGTAGGTGTTTGAGCAAAACCCACACACTCAGTACAGGTTTCAGGGTTGATAATATAAATAGGGTCATCAGCAGTAATAGAGTGTGTAGGACAAGGAGGAACACAGGCATCACAAGAGATACACTCCTCCAAAATAATCAAAGCCATCATACCATCCTGTCATGATAATACTATTGTCTTCTAAAAGGACTGAATATAGAGAGTTTTGCCTCATCCATATCATCATCCAATGGACAATAGTTTTTAGAGTTTAAGACAATTGTTGCAATAGCACCTTGACTGTCTTTTCTATTTTTCAAAGAGAGTGTTGCTCCTATGGCATCAGCAGCACCTTTGGCCAAAAAGAGTCCCAAACCGGCACCACTTTTGTTCCCTTCTCTTTTAAATGGGGCAAAAAGATCCTGCGTTTCATCTATCCCTTCACCTTCATCTAAAATTTCTATCCTGAAATCATCACCATCCAGGCGGCTTTTTATCTTGATCGTACCACCCTCTGGTGTAAACTTGATTGCATTTTGTACAAAATTTTGCAAGATATGCGTCAACAGTGTCGGCTGGGAAATGATACAATATTTTTCCGGTTCAAAATCTACAGAGATGGTTTTATTTTCACCTTTGGAAATCAAATTAAAATCTTTAGATTTATCTTTTAGAAACTGTACCAAATCAATCTCTACAGGCTTTTCAAACTGTGCGCCTTCCTGTCGGCCAACTTCCAAAATGCTGGAAATCATTTTGTTCATTTCGTCTATAGTTGTATTGTTGATTCGCAGCGTTTCTTTGTATTTATCCGTATCTCTATCTTTGATAAGAGTCACTTCATTTTTTGTTTTCATGACAGCCAATGGCGTTTTTAATTCATGTGCTGTCCCAATAAAAAGCTCTTTTTGGTATTTGACGAAATTCTGTATTCTATCTATCAGTTTATTGACACTTTCACCCAGTGGTGTAAACTCTTCAGGCAGTGAATCTATCTCGATAGGCTCTAAAAAGTTTTCATTCATTCTCGCAAGTTTGCGTGTAATCTGCTTCACTGGATACAAGAGGGTTTCAGAGAGAAACATCGCATAAGCCAAAATCAGAAAGAGCGCCAAAAATGAGATAAAAATAATACTGCTAAGTATCTTTTTCAATAATACTTTGGTACTGGTGATGTCCCGTTCAATCTTCAAATAAGAAGAGCGTGCTACATTATAAGGCTGATAAATTGTCAGATAGTCTGTATCATTTTTGCTATATTGTTCATAAGAGATGCCTGGCTGCTTATCTACCCTGATCACAACACTTATTTTATCTTTACCATAGCGTTGAACACTCTCATCTTTCTTTGAAAAAACTGATTTTTTCTTGTTTTTGATGATGTAGTTTTTTGCGGTACTCTGTAAGTTTTGGGTGATGTCATCAAGCATAGATATACGGATATAGTTATACAATATGATTGAAAATATAGCAATCAGCGTCGCCGAAGCGATCACTAATTGTATGAGAAATTTACGCTTTATACTTTTTTGGGAAAACAAAATCTATAACCTCTTCGTCTGACTGTCTCAATCGTTGAAATATTTAATGGTTTATCCATTTTTTGTCGAATCTGGTTAATGGCAACTTCGATTACATTTGGTGTAACCAGTTCCGGTTCTTCCCATATCGCATCCAAAAGCTGTTCTTTGGAAACAATTTGATCACTGTGACGAGCCAAATGGGTCAACACTTCAAAAGGCTTACCTTTCAATTCGATGTCCTGACCTTTATAGGTGATTTTTTCTTCATCAGGATCGATGACCAAATCTTGAATTTTGATAACATTTGTTCCGCCAAATCGAAGTCTAGCTTCTATTCTGGCAATCAAAATATCAAAATCAAACGGCTTTTTAATATAATCATCCGCCCCAGCTTTCAATGCTTTGATTTCGCTCTCTTTATCATCTTTTGCTGACAATACCACACAGGCTGTTCGTGGTGATTTTTGTTTAATCATCGATACCAAATCTACACCATCACCATCAGGCAGCATCCAGTCAGAAAGAACCAAATCATAATTTCTGATCCCTATATAATACTCAGCATCTTTAAAATTCTCTGAGCTGTCTGCCTGATAACCAAATTCCTGTAAACCTTCGACCAACGTTCTATTTAATGTAATTTCATCTTCAACAATGAGAACTCTCATTCGTTTCCTTTGTATAAATTTTTGTGTAGTATATCATAATTTTTAACAAATTTAAAGTTTTTTTAATAATTTTTTAATATTTCTTAAAGATTTCAACACCAACCACGCAATCTTCGAGAATATCAGGCTTCAAAATTTTTAATTTTATAGCATCAATCATTGAAAACTCTTCTTTTAAAAGTGCTGCTATTGACTCCAATGCATCTTCTATCAAAAAAAATTTCTTTTTAACCATAGTCGATTTTATCTTTTCTGCCACCATGGCATAATTGATAAAGCCTTCTTTTTCCCTACTGTAGTCAATAGCACAGGAGACAACGACTTCCTGAGGATTGATACGTTCATCTTCAAGTATCCCGATAATAGTCAAAAATTTCAAATTGTCAATCGTGATACGATAAGCTGATTTACGCAACTTTTCCCTCTTCTCCATTGATCAGCCGCATGATATTGTCACTGTGCTTGTAGACAATCAAAATAGCGATAAAGACAATAGGAGAATGCGGGATATCCGGATAGATAAAAAATGAAGCGGCAACCACAGCCAAAAGCCCGATCAATGATGAAAGTGAAGAAATTTTCAGTACTTTGGCAAATATACCCCAGACAATGATACCTATCACTGCTGCCCACGGTATCATATATAATAGTACACCCAATCCTGTCGCTACTCCTTTACCGCCTTCACCGAGTAAAAAGATGCTAAAACAGTGCCCCAAAACAGCAAATACAGCAATTGCCCACATCGTCTCTTCAGGTACACCCGCCAAAGCACCGATTGCCAATACCACCATACCTTTGATCACATCCAGCGCCAAAGTGGCAATAGAAAGTTTTTTTGCCAGTGCCGGATCTTTTTCTTTGACAACACGCAGTACATTAGTAGCACCGATATTGCCGCTGCCTGATTTTTTGATATCTACTTTAGCAAATATTTTTGCCAGTATGAGCCCAAACGGGATACTCCCCACTATATATGCCAGTATATAAAATTGTACGTTGGTATTCATTAAAAAATCCAATCTGCCGTCCTTATCATGATAGTTTTGCTTTTATTTTAGCGCTTTTTTTGTTATAGTGTTATTAATGATTTTTCACAGGAGCAAAACAAGTGGATCAAGCAACACTAAAAAAAGAGATTGTGCGTTTAAAAGAAAAACACCATGTGACTATTGTCGCACATTTTTATCAAAAAGACGAAGTATTTGAGATGGCGGATCTTTCAGGCGACAGTTTACAGCTGGCACAGATGGCAATGGATGATGAAAATCCTTTCCTCATCTTCTGCGGTGTTGGATTTATGGGTGAAAGTGTCAAAATTCTCTCACCCCAAAAACGTGTATTGATGCCAAAAATCGCCTGTTGTGCTATGGCACGTATGATTGATGGCAAGTACTATGATGACAATATTAAGATTCTGGAAGATGCCGGCATCAAAAAAGAAGATATCCTGCCAATTACCTATATCAATTCTTCAGCAGAAGTCAAAGCAAAAGTGGGTGAAATGGGCGGTATGGTCTGTACCTCTTCCAATGCCAAAAAAATCATCGAAAAAGGTTTGGCAAGTGGCAAAAAGATCCTTTTTGTACCAGA
>JANTGR010000017.1 GCA_024762875.1 Sulfurospirillum sp. | reverse complement strand
ACGCGGGAATAGCTCAGTTGGCTAGAGCGTCAGCCTTCCAAGCTGAGGGTCGCCGGTTCGAGTCCGGTTTCCCGCTCCATTTTAAACTGGGAGCTGTCTTTTTACTATACTTTATATAGTAATATAATGTATAAGTATTGGATACTGCTTTTTTAGTTTAAAATCATATTTTAGTAAAATTATTGTTGCAAATCGGTCATGGGTAAAATTATTTGCTCATATGGCTCAGAGGTAGAGCACTTCCTTGGTAAGGAAGAGGTCGCGGGTTCAAGTCCCGCTATGAGCTCCAGGAAAAAGTTTTGGCCAAAACTTTTAACAAATTAGTTAAAAATTTCAATTTAAAAGTCGGAGGACATAATGGCAAAAGAAAAGTTCGAAAGAAGTAAGCCACACGTAAATATAGGTACTATCGGTCACGTTGATCATGGTAAAACAACATTAACAGCAGCAATTTCTGCGGTACTTGCTACTAAAGGTCTTTGTGAAATGAAAGACTATGATGGTATTGATAATGCTCCTGAAGAAAAAGAGAGAGGTATTACAATCGCAACTTCTCACATCGAATATGAGACAGAGACTAGACACTACGCACACGTTGATTGTCCAGGTCACGCCGATTACGTTAAAAACATGATTACAGGTGCTGCTCAAATGGACGGTGCTATTCTTGTTGTATCTGCAGCAGATGGTCCTATGCCACAAACCAGAGAGCACATCCTTCTTTCTAAACAAGTAGGTGTACCTTACATCGTTGTTTTCATGAACAAACAAGATATGGTTGATGATGAAGAGCTTTTAGAATTAGTTGAAATGGAAATCAGAGAGCTTCTTGAAGAATATGAATTCCCAGGTGATGACACTCCAATCGTAGCTGGTTCAGCACTTCAAGCACTTGAAGAAGCTAAAGCAGGTACTGTAGGTGAATGGGGAGAAAAAATCCTTGCACTTATGGCTGAAGTAGATGCTTATATCCCAACTCCAGAAAGAGATACTGATAAAGATTTCTTGATGCCTGTAGAAGATGTTTTCTCAATCTCAGGTCGTGGTACTGTTGCAACTGGTAGAATTGAAAGAGGTACTATCAAAGTTGGTGAAGAGATCGAAATCGTTGGTATCAAAGACACTCAAAAAACAACTGTTACAGGTGTTGAGATGTTTAGAAAAGAGATGGAGCAAGGTGAAGCAGGTGATAACTGTGGTATTCTTCTTCGTGGTACTAAAAAAGAAGAAATCGAGAGAGGTATGGTTCTTTGTAAACCAGGTTCAATTACTCCTCACACAAAATTTACAGCTGAAATCTATGTTCTAAGCAAAGAAGAGGGTGGTCGTCATACTCCTTTCTTTAATAACTATAGACCACAGTTTTATGTAAGAACAACAGATGTTACTGGTTCAATCACACTTCCAGAAGGAACTGAGATGGTTATGCCAGGTGATAATGTTAAAATTTCAGTTGAACTTATCGCTCCAATCGCAATGGAAGAAGGTACAAGATTTGCTATCCGTGAAGGTGGTAGAACTGTTGGTGCCGGTGTTGTTGCAAGCATCGAAGCGTAAGCAATATTAAAAACGTCTAAGGGTTTTTCCCTTAGACACTAGTTAAAGGTAGATTATGACTATTAAAGTTGGTTTAAAATGTAGTGAAAGTGGTGATATCAACTACACAACTACTAAAAACAGTAGAACTGTTACAGAGAAACTGGAGTTGATGAAATATTCTCCAAGACTCAAAAAAAGAACACTTCATAAAGAAGTAAAATTAAAATCATAAATTTTGATTTTATAGTTTGAGGAGAGAGAATCTCCTCTTATTTAGGGCAATAGCTCCAATTGGTAGAGCTCCGGATTCCAAATCCGATTGTTGGGGGTTCGAGTCCCTCTTGCCCTGCCATAAACTTAGGAAGATAAATGCAAAAAGTATTAGATTATATAAGTCATTCAAGAGCAGAATTAACTAAAGTCATTTTTCCAACAAAAGAGCAAATTAGAAATGCTTTTATATCTGTTTTTATAGTCGTTACAGTGATATCATTGTTTTTAGCACTTATTGATGCGATAATGTCTTTTTCATTATCAGCAGTCTTATAAGGATCGTTGTATGAGCGAAAATGAACAAACACACAAATGGTATGCCATTCAAACACATGCCGGTAGTGAACAAAGTGTCAAAACAGCTATTGAAAATATTTTTAATCAGCTAGGTGCATCGGATAAATTACTGGAAATACTGGTTCCAACTGAAGATGTGATAGAAGTGAAAAATGGCGAACAAAAAATCAGCTCTCGCAGCTTATATCCTGGATATGTTTTTGCACATTTAGAATTGGACAATACTGCTTGGCATCAGATTCAGTCACTGCCAAAAGTAAGTAGATTTATTGGTGAATCAAAAAAACCTGTACCTTTAAGTGAAAAAGATATCAATGTTATTATTGAAAAAGCCGAGAAAAAAGGACCACCAAAACCAAAAATTTATTTTGAGGTTAATGAAAGTGTTCGTATCACAGAGGGGCCTTTTGCAAACTTTACAGGTGTTGTCGAAGAGTACGATATGATTCATGGTACCTTGAAGTTAAATGTATCGATATTTGGTAGAAGTACACCAGTTGAGATACTATACACACAAGTAGAAAAAATAATTTAAATTTAAAAAGGAATAGAGAATGGCAAAAAAAGTAACTGGTCAAATCAAGCTGCATATACCAGCTGGTCAAGCTAACCCATCACCTCCTGTTGGTCCTGCATTGGGTCAGCAAGGTGTAAATATTATGGAGTTTTGTAAAGCATTTAATGAAAAAACAAAAGATAAAATGGGCTTTAAAATCCCTGTTGTTATCACTGTTTATGCAGATAGAAGTTTTACATTTACTACAAAACAGCCACCTGCAAGTGACTTGTTATTGAAAGCTGCAAACCTTAAAAAAGGGACAGATAATCCACTGAAAAATAAAGTTGGAAAATTAACAAAAGAGCAGCTTTTGGCTGTTGTAGATCAAAAGATTGCAGATTTAAATACGAATGATCCTGAACAAGCGGCAAAAATATTGGCAGGTTCAGCTAGAAGTATGGGAATTGAGATAGTAGATTAAATAATCCAAACCACAGGATTAAAAATTGTGGAAGCAAAATGCGGAGAATAAAATGGCAAAAAAAGTATCAAAAAGATTTCAAGAACTACTGACAAAAGTAGAAGTTGAAAAAGATTACAGCGCAGTTGAAGCTGTAGCAAAACTAAAAGAATTAAAATCAGCAAAGTTTGATGAAACAGTAGAAATTTCTATGAAACTCAATGTTGATCCAAGACACGCAGATCAAATGGTAAGAGGCTCAGTAGTTTTACCTGCTGGTACTGGTAAAACTGTTAGAGTAGCGGTTGTAGCTAAAGATGCAAAAGCAGATGAAGCAAAAGCAGCAGGTGCAGATATCGCAGGTGGATCTGAAATTATTGATGATATTCAGGCAGGAAAAATGGATTTTGACGTATTGATTGCTACTCCTGATATGATGGGTATGATCGGTAAAGTTGGTAGAGTATTGGGGCCAAAAGGTCTTATGCCAAATCCTAAGACAGGTACCGTGACTATGGATGTAGCAACTGCTGTCAAAAATGCCAAAGGCGGTCAGGTAAACTACAGAGTTGATAAACATGGTAATGTACATGCAGGTATTGGGAAAGTGAGCTTTTCCGAAGCTGATATCAAAGCAAATTTTGATACATTGATGACAAGTATCAATAAACAAAAACCTGCTTCTGCAAAGGGTAGATATATCAAATCTGCATCATTATCATTGACTATGAGTCCATCAGTCAATTTAGATGTTATGGAATTATTAGAAATAAAATAAACAAGAGATTGTTTTATCTTTGATTTAAGAAAACAGGGGCTGTAAGCTTAAATAGAGATTCCTCCGAATCTCTTTGTTCTTTTGAACTACCCTGTCGATGAAGTCAGAAAGGAGGAAAAATGACACGAGAAGAAAAAGTTAGTATCGTCAATGAACTCAGTGATGAATTTAAAAGTGCAAATGCTATTTTGATATGTGATTATAAAGGTATGACATGTTCTCAGCTTGAAAAAGTAAGAGAAGTTGCCAATGAATCAGGTACAAAAGTAAAGGTATGTAAGAATACTTTGGCGGCTATTGCTCTAAAAAATGCTGATCAGGAAGAAGTAGCATTGGTTGATACAAATATACTTGTTTGGGGTGAAGATCAAATATCTGCTTGTAAAGTTGCTGACAAAGCAGCATCAGACTTTAAAGAGAAATTTATCATCAAAACTGGTCTCATCGAAGGTAAAGTTGCAGATATGGCAACTATCGAAGCTATGGCTAAATTGCCATCACGTGATGAACTTATTGGAATGTTACTTTCTGTATGGACTGCTCCGGCTAGAAATATGGTTACAGGTTTAGATAATTTAAAAGCAAAGCTTGAAGAATCAGCGTAATCTTATCATGATAGGCATAAGTATGCAGATTAAAATGTGTGACTAAAAGTTCTCGACAATCGTCGTAACTTTAGTGCAAGAAAAAATTAAATTTACAAGGAAATAAAATGGCAATTACTAAAGAAGATGTTTTAGATTTCATTTCAAACATGTCAGTATTGGAACTTTCAGAACTAGTGAAAGAATTTGAAGAAAAATTTGGTGTATCAGCACAACCTACTGTTGTAGCTGGTGGAGCTGCTGCTGGTGGTGCTGCTGCTGAAGAGAAAACAGAATTTGATGTTATTCTTACTGATGCAGGTGCTAAGAAAATCAATGTTATTAAAGCAGTTAGAGGATTAACTGGTTTAGGTCTTAAAGAAGCAAAAGAAGCTGTAGAAAGTGCACCAACTCCTATTAAAGAAGGTGTATCTAAAGATGATGCTGAAGAAGCAAAAAAACAACTAGAAGAAGCTGGTGCGGCTGTAGAAGTCAAGTAGTTTCTGTAAAAGAGAGAGAAACTGCTCTCTCTTTTGTATACACTTATGTTGAGAACTGTATCTAATATATGTTGTAAATATCAGCTTATTTATAAAATATATTGGATAGAATAGTTCTTCTTTCCTAAATAAACAATTTGCAAATTTAAAAAACTTCTACAAGGTAGGCCTATGTTAAACACTTTAAAGTCTGGAAATCGACTAAGAGTTGATTTTGCTAAAAATCTTAAGCATATCGATGTTCCCAATTTATTACAATTACAACAAAAAAGTTATGAACATTTTCTTGATGTTGGTAAAGAGTCGGCAGACAGTGGTATTGAAAAAGTATTTAAAACCATTTTCCCTATACATGATGCACAAAATCGACTTTCATTAGAATATGTTGAAAGTGAAATTGGAAAACCAAAATATACCATTCGTGAATGCATGGACAGAGGACTAACGTATTCTGTTCATCTTAAAATGAAAATACGTCTTATACTCTGGGACAAAAATGAAAAAACCGGTGAAAAAACCGGTGTCAAGGATATTAAGGAACAATTTTTATATATTCGTGATATCCCACTGATGACAGATCGTACTTCTTTCATCATCAATGGTGTTGAAAGAGTTGTGGTCAATCAGCTTCATAGAAGTCCTGGTGTTATCTTCAAAAAAGAAGAAAGTACTACCGTTTCAAACAAATTACTTTATACAGCGCAGATTATACCTGACCGTGGTTCATGGCTATATTTTGAATATGATGCAAAAGATACACTATTTGTTAGAATAAATAAACGAAGAAAAGTACCGGTAACGATTTTATTTCGGGCATTGGGCTACAGCAAGCAGGATATTTTAAAGCTTTTTTATCCTATTCAAAAGATTAAAATCAAAAAAGATAAATTTTTAATTGAATTTAACGAAGAAGATTTTTTAGAAAAAATAGAATTTGACGTAAAAGATGAAAAAGGCAATTTAATTATTGCCGCAGGTAAAAGATTAACAGCTAGAAAAGCAGCAAAATTAAAAGAAGAAGGGCTGAAAACGATTGAATATCCAGTTGATATTTTGATGAATCGTTATTTGGCATCTCCAATTATTGACCAGGAAAGTGGAGAAGTTCTTTTTGAAGCATTAACAAGGTTGGATGAAACAAAGCTTGCCAAGCTGATTGATTTAGGTGAAAAAGAGATTGAAATTGCAAATGATTTGGCAAATACTGTTGACGATTCTATTATCAATTCATTTGTAGCTGATCATGAAACACTCAAACTTTTAAAACAGACTGAAGAGATCGAAGATGAGAATGATCTTTCTGCTATCAGACTATATAAAGTGATGAGACCGGGTGAACCTGTGACTAAAGAAGCAGCTATTTCATTTGTGAATGATCTGTTTTTCAATCCTGAACGTTATGATTTAACAAAAGTTGGTCGTATGAAGATGAACCATAAGCTGGATATGAATGTACCTGATTATGTCACTGTCTTAACAACTGAAGACATGATTAACACTGTTCAGTATCTCATTAAAGTTAAAAATGGTAAAGGCCACATTGATGATCGAGATCACTTGGGTAACAGAAGAATTCGTGCTATCGGTGAGCTTCTTTCTGGTGAATTACATGCCGGCCTTGTTAAAATGCAAAAATCAATTCGTGATAAGTTCACGACACTCAGTGGTTCTGTAGATGAATTGATGCCGCATGATTTGGTTAACTCAAAAATGATTACCAATACAATCATAGAGTTTTTTACAAGCGGACAATTGTCTCAATTTATGGATCAAACCAATCCTCTCAGTGAAGTGACGCATAAACGAAGACTCTCAGCATTGGGTGAAGGTGGTCTTGTAAAAGAGAGAGCGGGATTTGAAGTCAGAGATGTACACCCGACACATTATGGTCGTATCTGTCCTGTTGAAACACCTGAGGGACAAAATATCGGTTTGATCAATACCTTGGCAAGTTATGCCAAAGTAAATGAACTTGGATTTGTAGAAGCACCATATAGAAAAGTTGTCAATGCAAAAGTAACTGATGAGATAGTTTATTTGACTGCTTCACAGGAAGAGGGCAAAGTAATGGCTCCGGGTTCTACCAAGCTCGATGCCGATGGCAATATCATTGATGACTTGATAGAAATCAGACAAGATGGTGAAATTAAACTTGGTAAAAAAGAAGATGTCAGTTACTTTGACCTTTCTTCCGGTATGGTCATGGGTGTTGCTGCATCGTTAATTCCGTTTTTAGAACATGATGATGCGAACCGTGCACTCATGGGATCAAACATGCAGCGTCAGGCTGTACCTCTTTTATGGACAGATGCTCCATATGTTGGAACTGGTGCAGAGATGGTTGTAGCACGTGATGCCTGGGAAGCTATAAAAGCAAAAAGAGCGGGTGTTGTTGAGAAAGTTGATAGTAAAAATATTTATATTTTAGGTGAAGATGAAAATGGTGCATTTATTGATCACTATTGGCTTCATAAAAATATGAGGACCAATCAAAATACATCTTTTATGCAAGCACCAATTGTCAAAAAAGGTGATACAGTCAGTAAAGGGCAGGTAATCGCGGATGGACCAAGTATGGACAAAGGTGAAATGGCGATTGGGAAAAATGCTGTTGTTGCTTTTATGCCTTGGAATGGTTACAACTATGAGGATGCGATTGTCATCAATGAGCGTTTAATCCGTGATGATACTTTTACGTCGGTACATATCTATGAAAAAGAGATTGAAGCCAGAGAATTAAAAGATGGTGTTGAAGAAATCACTAAAGATATTCCAAATGTTAAAGAAGAAAATCTTTTCCACTTGGATGACAGCGGTATTGTTAAAGTTGGTACCTATGTCAAGGGAGGAATGATCCTCATTGGTAAAGTTTCACCAAAAGGTGAAGTAAAGCCTACACCTGAAGAGAGACTCTTACGTGCTATATTTGGTGAAAAAGCCGGACATGTTGTAAACAAGTCGCTTTACTGCCCTCCATCAATGGAAGGTGTAGTTGTTGATGTGAAAATTTTCACCAAAAAAGGTTATGACAAAGATCCAAGAGCTACAGAAGCTTATGAAGCAGAAAAAGAGATCTTGGATCGTGACCATCATGATAAGCTTTTGATGATTGATCGAGAAGAGTTGTTAAAAGTCAATACTTTACTCTCAAGACTGGAATTGGCCAGTGACTGTGAAGTAAATGGTGAAACATATAAAAAAGGTTCATTGATACCTAAAGAAGAATTGGAATCTGTTAATAGATTTGCCTTAAACAGTATCGTGAAAGCATTTCCACAAGATACGCAGGATGAGTATGCAAGTTTGAAAGTCTATTTTCAAAATGAGAAAAAACGACTACGGGAAGAACATGATGAAAAACTTTCTATTCTGGAAAAAGATGACATTCTCCCAAGTGGTGTAGTGAAGCTGGTCAAGGTTTATATCGCAACAAAAAGGAAACTAAAAGTTGGTGATAAAATGGCTGGTCGTCACGGTAATAAAGGTATTGTTTCCAATATCGTACCTGAAGTTGATATGCCTTATCTTGAAAATGGCGAGACCGTTGATGTTGTACTCAATCCTCTAGGTGTACCAAGTCGTATGAATATTGGACAGATTCTGGAAGTGCATCTGGGTTATGCCGGTAGAAAAATCGGACAACAATTGTTGGAAGAATTTAAAGAAAAGCAAGGTGACTGGATCAAAAATCTACGCCAGAAGATGATTGCCATTGCTGATGTAGCTAGATTCTCTGATGCGAAAGCTTATATCGGTGCTATGGACGATGAAACATTGTTAAATTATGCAAGAGACTGGAGTAAAGGTGTCAGATTTGCTACACCTATCTTTGAAGGTGTCAATGAAGAAGAGTTTAAAAAGATCTTCGAATTAGCTAAAATGGATTCTGACGGTAAAACAGTACTGTATGATGGCCGTACTGGTGAAAAAATGAAAGAGCGTGTCAATGTTGGTGTCATGTATATGCTAAAACTGCATCACCTGGTTGATGAGAAAGTACATGCAAGAAGTACTGGACCTTATTCATTGGTTACACAACAGCCAGTAGGTGGTAAAGCCCTGTTTGGTGGACAAAGATTTGGTGAGATGGAAGTGTGGGCACTGGAAGCATACGGTGCAGCACATACACTCAAAGAGATGCTGACTATCAAATCAGATGATGTTGAAGGTAGAATGCATGCCTATAAAGCGATAACAAGAGGGGAAAATGTACCAGCGACTGGTATCCCAGAGACATTTTTTGTATTAACAAATGAATTAAAAGCACTTGCACTAGATGTAGAGATATTTGAAGAAGGGGAAGAGCATGAAGAATCTGATTCCAATAGAGATTAACGAAGAGAACCGTCCTAGAGACTTTGAAGCTTTTAAATTAAAGCTGGCAAGTCCTGAGAGAATTGCTTCATGGAGTTACGGAGAGGTTAAAAAACCTGAAACAATCAACTATAGAACATTGAAACCAGAAAGAGATGGACTGTTTTGTGCAAAAATATTTGGTCCGGTGAGAGACTATGAATGTTTGTGCGGCAAATACAAAAAGATGCGTTATAAAGGTATCAAGTGTGAAAAATGTGGTGTTGAAGTGACAACATCCAAAGTAAGACGATCTCGCATGGGACACATAGAGCTGGTGACACCAGTTGCACATATCTGGTATGTCAACTCTTTACCAAGCCGTATCGGTACACTCTTAGGTGTAAAAATGAAAGATTTAGAGAGAGTACTCTATTATGAAGCATATATTGTAAAAACACCTGGAGAAGCTTTTTATGATTATGAAAATTCAAAGCCTGTTCTTCCTTTTGATGTTTTGAATGAAGAACAGTATGTTTCTTTAGAACAAAAGTTTGGTCACACTGGTTTTGTTGCTGAAATGGGTGGTGAGGTGATAAGAGATATCCTGGAAGATTTGGATCTGATTGATATTTTGCACACTTTAAAAGATGAAATGGAAAATACAAAATCTGAAGCAAAGAAAAAGACAATTGTCAAAAGACTGAAAGTCATTGAATCTTTTGTTAATTCCGGCAATAGACCTGAATGGATGATGATTACAATGCTGCCTGTTTTACCGCCTGATTTAAGACCACTTGTAGCCCTGGATGGTGGAAAATTTGCTGTTTCAGATGTCAATGACTTGTACAGACGAGTGATCAACAGAAACTCGAGACTGAAAAGGTTGATTGATCTTGAAGCTCCTGAAATCATTATTCGTAATGAAAAAAGAATGCTGCAGGAAGCGGTAGATGCTTTATTTGACAATGGTCGACGTGCCAATGCAGTAAAAGGTGCCAATAAAAGACCACTGAAGTCTCTGAGTGAAGTGATAAAAGGTAAGCAAGGTAGATTTAGACAGAATCTTTTGGGTAAAAGGGTTGATTTTTCCGGTCGTTCTGTTATCGTTGTAGGACCAAGTCTCAGAATGGATCAATGCGGTTTACCAAAAACAATGGCATTAGAATTGTTTAAACCACATCTTTTAGCCAAACTTGAAGATAAAGGGTATGCGACAACAATCAAGCAGGCAAAAAGAATGATTGAAGCAAAAACCAATGAAGTATGGGAATGTTTGGCAGAAGTCGTTGATGGTTATCCTATCATGTTAAACCGTGCACCGACACTGCATAAGCTTTCTATTCAAGCATTTCACCCAATATTAATTGAAGGTAAGGCAATTCAGCTTCATCCTTTAGTTTGTTCTGCCTTTAATGCGGATTTTGATGGTGATCAAATGGCGGTTCACGTGCCACTTTCCAGAGAAGCGGTTGCTGAATGTAAAGTGCTCTTACTTTCATCTAACAACATCCTTTTACCAGCATCGGGTAAAGCGATAGCTGTACCGACACAGGATATGGTTTTGGGTCTTTATTACCTCAGTATGGGAAAAGAGAATGCAAAAGGTGCCAATAAACTTTTTTCAAATATTAATGAAGTGATGATCGCTTTAGATGCCGATGTGATAGAGAATCAAACAAAGATAAAAACTGTTGTAGACGGTCGTATTGTATTTACAACTGTTGGTAGATTGATTATCAAGTCAGTGTTGCCTGATTTTGTGCCAGAAGAGTTGTGGAATAGGGTTTTAAAGAAAAAAGATATTGGAAATCTTGTAGATTATATCTATAAAGAAGCAGATACATATGCGACAGCAGAGATCTTGGATAGTCTTAAAAACTTAGGTTTCAAGTATTCTACGCAAGCGGGTATTTCTATCTCTATCGCAGATATTATCATCCCTGAGACAAAAGAGGATATCGTTGATGCTTCTAAAGCAAAAGTCATTGAGATCCAAAATCAATTCTCTTCAGGTCTCTTAACAGAGCAAGAGAGATACAATAAGATCGTTGATATCTGGACTGATACAAACAATTCACTAGCCGGCGGCATGATGAAGATGATTGAAGAAGATAAAGATGGATTTAACTCGATCTTTATGATGGCTGATTCAGGTGCCAGGGGTTCTGCCGCGCAAATCAGACAACTTGCAGGTATGCGGGGTCTCATGGCAAAACCAGATGGTTCTATTATTGAGACACCGATTTTATCAAACTTTAAAGAGGGATTGAATGTTCTGGAATACTTTATTTCAACTCACGGTGCCAGAAAAGGTTTGGCGGATACAGCACTTAAAACAGCAAATGCAGGGTACTTGACTAGAAAACTTGTTGATGTGAGTCAAAATGTTAAAATATCTGAAGATGACTGTGGTACACATGAAGGTGTTGAAATTACAGAGATCAATGTACATGGTGAATTGGTTGAGTCAATAGAAGATAGAATTTTGGGTCGTGTCTTATCTGAAAATATTATCGATCCTATTACCAATGAAGTATTGTATGTAGAAGGAACATTGATTACAGAAATTGATGCCAGAAATATTAAAGAAGCGGGTATCAAGTCAGTTGTGATCAGAACACCAATCACCTGTAAAACAGGAAAAGGTGTTTGTGCCAAATGTTATGGTGTCAACCTTGGAAAAGGTAAATTGGTTAAAAAAGGTGAAGCTGTAGGGGTTATCTCAGCACAATCTATTGGTGAACCGGGTACACAGTTGACACTTCGAACATTCCACATTGGTGGTACAGCATCTACCGATCAGCAAGATAGACAGGTTATGGCACAAAAAGAAGGTTTTATTCGATATTACAATCTTAAAACATATACCACAAGTACAGGTGAAAAGATCGTAGCAAACAGAAGAAATGCTGCTATCTTGTTGGTTGAGCCAAAGATCAAAGCACCAATGCAGGGTAAATTTTCCATAGAATATGCCCATGAAGAAGTATTTGTTTCGATAGAAGGTAAAAATGAAACTGTGAAGTTTGCATTAAGAAAAAATGATCTTGCCAAGCCAAATGAATTATCCGGTATTTCAGGTAAAATGGAAGGAAAATTCTTTATGCCATATGAGAATGGTGATATGATCGCTGAAGGCGAAAGTATTGTTGAAGTGATTAAAGAAGGCTGGAATATTCCAAACCGTATTCAATTTGGTAGTAAGATTTTAGTAGAAGATGGAATACCTGTTACCCAGGAAATTCCTGCACGTGCAATGGGGACTGTTAAATATTTTAAACTTGTAGGGGATTACCTTGAAAGAATAAAAGATATCAAAAATGGTAATGCTGTAGAAGAAAAAGGTCTTTTTGCTGTCATAGCAGATAGTGAAGGGCGTGAAGCTATCAGACATTATATTCCAAGAGGATCAATGATCACAGCAGATGATGACAGTGCGGTAGAAAATACAACACTTATTGCCAAACCGGCGCAAAGTGAAAAAATTGTTATAGCAGAATGGGATCCATATTCTACTCCAATTATTGCTGAAGAGAGTGGTGTTGTATCCTTTGAAGATATAGAAGCAGGTGTAACAGCTACAGAGCAATTGGATGAATTAACCGGACAAACAAGATTGATGATCAATGAATATATTCCAGCAGGATTAAAACCGGCAATTGTTCTGGCGACAAGTAGTGGTGAAATCAAGCGTTATTTGCTTGAACCAAAAACATCTATCATGGTGCAAAGCGGACAGGAAGTGAAGATAGCAGATGAAATTGGTAAAACGCCAAAAGCACAGGCTAAATCAAAAGATATTACCGGTGGTTTACCACGTGTATCAGAACTTTTTGAAGCAAGAAAACCAAAAAGTCCGGCACTGATTTCTGAAGTAGCTGGAATGGTGAGATTTGGTAAACCTTTAAGAGGGAAAGAGCGCTTGATCATTGATGCTGCAGATGGAAATGCCCATGAATATTTTGTTGATAAAAACAGGCAAATTCTGGTACATGCAGGTGAGTATGTACAAGTTGGTGAAAACTTAACTGACGGAATGACATCCAGCCATGATATCTTAAGAATTATGGGTGAGAAAGCATTGCATTATTATATGATTTCAGAGATCCAACAGGTTTATCGTTCACAAGGTGTTGCAATCAGTGATAAGCATATAGAGGTGATTATATCCCAGATGTTGCGTCAAGTTAAAATAGTTGACAGTGGAGATACAAACTTCATTTTAGGTGATCTTATCAGTAGAAGAAGACTCAAAGAAGAAAATGAACGTATTGTTTCTATTGGTGGTGAACCAGCTATAGCTGAGCCTACACTGCTTGGTGTAACAAGAGCAGCAATCAATGCAGACAGTATTATTTCAGCGGCTTCATTCCAGGAAACAACAAAAGTTTTAACAGAAGCCAGTATCGCCGGGAAAACAGATCATTTAGAAGATCTAAAAGAAAATGTTATCTTAGGTCGTATGATCCCTGTGGGAACCGGTCTGTATAAAGATCAAAATGTCAAATTATCTTTGAAAGAAGCATAATCTTCTTTTTTGTGTAAGAGGCTGTAATAACAGTCTCTTACAGTCCCTCTTCTATTAGTAATTCCTTAAATTAAGCAAAATATAATCTCCTTTTTAGTATCATAGCCGACCTTTGTAAACTTGCAAGTTTCAAAGTAAAATTTAGTAAAGGAAACAATGTGCCTACTATCAATCAATTGATAAGAAAAGAGAGAAAACGTGTGATTAAAAAGTCTAAATCACCGGCACTTGAGAAATGTCCTCAAAGAAGAGGCGTTTGTACAAGAGTTTATACTACAACTCCAAAAAAACCTAACTCAGCTTTAAGAAAAGTTGCAAAAGTTAGATTGACAAGTGGATTTGAAGTCATCAGTTATATCGGGGGTGAAGGTCACAACCTTCAGGAACACTCAATCGTTTTAGTAAGAGGCGGTAGGGTAAAAGATTTACCTGGTGTAAAATATCATATCGTACGTGGTGCGCTTGATACTGCTGGTGTTGCCAACAGAAAAGTTGCTAGAAGTAAATATGGTGCTAAAAGACCTAAATAGGTTTTAAGTGATATAAAACACAATTTATCTGTGTGAAAGTTTAACGCTGAGTAAAGAAAGCGTTTTATTTGTTTATCGAGAATACTCAATAAACATCTTTATGAAATAAAATATAATTGTTAAATTGGCCAGGTGTTATCATGATAAACCTTTGTGGATAACATTTGAGTAAATTGCAAAATTGAAGGAAGAATATGAGAAGAAGAAAAGCTCCCGTTAGAGAAATATTGCCTGATCCGGTATATAATTCAAAATTAGTTTCCAAGTTTATTAATGCATTGATGCTAGATGGTAAGAAATCAGTTGCATCTAGAATTTTTTACGAGGCTTTGGAAGCTGTAGAAAAAAAAGGCGAAGAAAAAGGTATCGATGTATTCAACAAAGCAGTTGAAAATATCAAACCGGTTATGGAAGTAAAAAGTAGAAGAATTGGTGGTGCGACATATCAAGTACCAATCGAAGTTAGACCAGTGAGACAACAAGCTCTTGCTTTGAGATGGTTGATTTCATATACTAGAAAAAGATCTGAGAGAACAATGAAAGACAGATTGGCAAATGAACTGATCGATGCAGCAAACGAGAGAGGTGCTTCTTACAAGAAAAAAGAAGATACTTATAAAATGGCTGAAGCAAATAAAGCATTTGCTCACTATAGATGGTAAGACAAGGAAACTAAAATGGCAAGATCCCATAAGCTTAGCGATGTAAGAAATATCGGTATTGCTGCGCATATTGATGCGGGTAAGACAACCACAACAGAAAGAATTCTATTTTATACAGGTGTTGAACATAAAATTGGTGAGGTACATGATGGTGCTGCAACAATGGACTGGATGGAACAAGAACAAGAGAGAGGTATCACGATTACTTCTGCGGCAACAACTTGTGAATGGAAAAATAAACAGATCAATATTATTGACACCCCGGGACACGTTGACTTTACAATTGAAGTTGAGCGTTCTATGCGTGTTCTTGATGGTGCTGTATCTGTATTTTGTGCTGTTGGTGGTGTACAACCTCAATCAGAGACAGTATGGAGACAAAGAAACCGTTATGGTGTGCCATCTTTAGTCTTTGTTAATAAAATGGACAGAACAGGTGCTGATTTTTATGAAGTTGAAAGACAAATTAAAGATAGATTAAAAGGTAACCCAGTACCAATTCAGCTGCCAATCGGTGCTGAAGAGAACTTTGCCGGTGTTGTTGATCTTGTTAAAATGAAAGCGATTGTTTGGGATCAAGATGCTGCAATGGGTTCAAACTACCATGTAGAAGAGATTCCTGCTGATCTTCAAGAGAAAGCAGAAGAGTACCGTGAAAAGATGATCGAAGAAATTTCTTCTGTAGATGGTAATGAAGAGCTTATGGAAAAATTCTTAGAAGGTGAAGAGCTTACTGAAGAAGAGATCATGGCTGGTATCAAAGCAGCAACGATTGCAATGCATATCGTTCCGATGACTGCTGGTACTGCGTTTAAAAATAAAGGTGTTCAAACACTACTTGATGCTGTTGTTGATTATCTTCCTGCTCCTACAGAAGTGGCGGATATCAAAGGTACAATGATGGATAATGAAGAAGAAGAAATTACGGTTGCTTCTTCAGATGATGGTCATTTTGCTTCATTGGCATTTAAAATTATGACTGATCCGTTTGTTGGACAGTTGACATTTATCCGTGTTTATAGAGGTTCTTTGGAAGCAGGTTCATATGTTCATAACTCTACAAAAGATAAAAAAGAGCGTATTGGACGTATCATGAAAATGCATGCTATCAAGCGTGAAGAAGTGAAAGAGATCTATGCGGGTGAAATTGGTGCGGTTGTTGGTCTGAAATCTACAACAACGGGTGATACACTGTGTGCTCCGGAAGATAAAGTTATTCTTGAAAGAATGGATTTCCCAGATCCGGTTATCTCTGTTGCTGTTGAGCCAAAAACAAAAGCTGACCAGGAGAAAATGGGTATTGCATTGCAAAAACTGGCACAAGAAGATCCTTCATTCCGTGTTGAGACAGATGAAGAGTCTGGCCAGACAATCATCTCAGGTATGGGTGAACTTCACCTTGAGATCCTGGTTGACCGTATGATGAGAGAGTTCAAAGTTGAAGCTGAAATTGGTCAACCGCAAGTTGCATACCGTGAGAGTATCAAAGGAACTGTTGAGCAAGAGTACAAATATGCAAAACAATCTGGTGGACGTGGACAGTTTGGTCATGTATATCTTAAACTTGAGCCACTAGAGCCAGGTGAAGGTTATGAATTTGTTAATGCTATCAAAGGGGGTTCTGTTCCTAGAGAGTATATCCCTGCAGTTGATAAAGGTGTTCAGGAAGCAATGGCCGGTGGTGTATTGGCAGGTTATCCTATGGAAGATGTTAAAGTTACACTTTATGATGGTTCTTACCATGATGTGGATTCCAATGAAATGGCATTTAAACTTGCTGCTTCAATGGGCTTTAAAGAAGGTGCCAGAAAAGCGGATGCTGCGATCATGGAACCTATGATGAAAGTTGAAGTCGAAGTTCCAGAAGACTTTATGGGTGATGTAATTGGAGATCTAAATAGAAGACGTGGTCAAGTTGAAGGTATGGATGACAGAGCAGGAAATAAGATTGTTAATGCTTTTGTACCACTTTCAGAGATGTTTGGTTATTCTACAGATCTTCGTTCTGCAACACAAGGTCGTGCAACATATGCGATGGAATTTGATCACTATAGTGAAGTTCCTAGAAATGTTTCAGAAGAGATTATCAAAAAGAGAAATGGATAAGTTTAAATCCTGGTGATACTTATCATGATAAAAGGTGAGGCTTTGGCTTCACCTTTTTTTTTGTCCTCGTAGCTCAGCTGGATAGAGCATCGGATTCCTAATCCGAAGGCCGCGCGTTCGAATCGCGCCGTGGACACCACTTGTCTACACACTAACTTTTATTTTTCGTTTGCCATGACTTTTTGGTATAGCTTCGTATAATCTTTTACCGTTCTATCTATCGAATAATGTTCATCAAAAATGGCACGTGTTTGCTCTGGATTGTGTACAGGAGTTTCTAGAAAACGTTTTAAAGTTTTTGTATAGCTCTCAGCACTGACATCACTGCTTAAATAACCATTGACACCATCTTTGATGATATCTACTACGCCTCCAACAGGGGTAGATATAGTGGGGATAGCAGCTGACATAGCTTCCAGTATGGATATAGGCATACCTTCATAGATGGATGAAAGACAGAAGGCATCACAATTATAAAGATAGTCTCCGATATTGGATCTTTCTCCTAGAAGAAAGATTTTTTCTTTTGATTTTATAGCAGCTTCACATTTTTTGGCATAGGGGCTGTCATTTGTTTTTGAACCAATGATAAGCAGTTTAACATCTAAGCCTTCTTCCAGGAGTGATTCAAAAACCTGGATCATCATGAGATAGTTTTTCTGGGTACTAAGCCTGCCGACACTGACAAAGATTTTGGTATTGCTATCTTCTCTCAAGTTATCAAAATAATCTTTAGTCTCATCAAATAATGGACTTTTTACCAGTGCTTTGGCACCATTGTCGATTTTTTCTTGAAATTGTCTGCCATACTCTTCTTGCATTGAGAGTAGTACTTCATCACTAATCGCAACCGGTGTAAATTTAAATTGATTGTAGAGTAGCTTGTAGAGTGCCCGTACTTTGCCTCCAATCTCTTTTTGTGCTAAATTGTGTATCGTATGTATGTTGGGAATACCGGTCAGTATAAGAGGAAGTGCAGCATATGCCTGTGCTCTCATATGGGTATGTGTCACATCAGGAGACAATTTTTTGAGTGTAGCATAAATATCATAGATAACTTTTAAACTTTTTCCTTGTTTATTAAGGGATAACATAGTGACACTTGGTTCCACTTGTTTTGCCAAAATTTCATCATCATCGATAGTACCTAAAACAAGCAGCGTAACGTGATTGTTGCTATCTTTGGCCAAGGTGTTACACATATCTACACAAAATTTTTCTGCACCGCCTGTATCAAACTTTGGTAAGATATGTACAACTTTCATGATAGTGCCTTTTCAAGATATATCAATTATATCGGCATAAACAGCAATTTATAAAGTACTTGTCATGATAGAGAGTCAGTCACTCTTTTTGCTAACTGTTTTGGTTGCAGCTGCATAGATGCTTCGACTAATGAGGTATTGCCATGTGGGATGAATACATCTTCATATTCAAATGAAACAATCTCTATCCCCGGCAGTTTTAACTCCAGAATGGCTGAGCCAACCCCGCCCATTTTCGCTGAATCACTGAAGATAAACCATTTTTTATACTCTTTTGCCAGTGCGGTAAGCTGCTCTATATCAAGTGGTTTGACAAATATCAAATCCAATAAAGCTATCTCATCATGATAGTCGAGTTCCTGCATAGTTTGATACGCTCTTCCAACGCCATTGCCATAGCCTATAAAGAGTATATTGCCTTTTGCTCTTTTTAAAAGCTCAGATTGGCCAAGTACGGTTTTTTTTGTATCATGATAGGGATGATGGATAAAAGAACCTCTCGGATAACGAAAGGCACAGGGTGCAGTATAATGGTATGCAAATGTTATCATGCTCTCCATGGTCTGTGCATCCCTTGGAGCGAAGAGTGTTATATTGGGTATGGCACGCAAGAAAGAGATATCAAATGCACCCTGGTGCGTTTCTCCATCTTCGCCAACAATACCTGCGCGATCTATAGCAAAAACAACCGGCAGAGCCATAATACAGGCATCATGAATGACTTGATCATAAGCACGCTGCAAAAATGTAGAGTAAATAGTAATAAAAGGTTTAAATCCCTCTTTGGCCATAGCACACATGGAAGTTACAGCATGCTGTTCCGCGATCGCTACATCCCAAAATCGCTCTGGAAAAGCATCCATTAAGCGATTGATGCCGGTACCGCTTGGCATTGCAGCAGTGACTCCCACAACATTTTGATATTCTTCAGCCAATTTCAGAAGCGTTTCACTAAAAAGTGTGGTAGCATTTTTTTCACCAGCTTGACTCAGCGGCTCACCTGTTTCAAGATCAAATTTACTGACACCATGCCAGTGTTCAAAGTTGCCTTCTGCTTTTTCATAGCCTTTGCCTTTGATCGTTTGTGTATGAATGATGACAGGTTTTTTCATCTCTTTTGCCAAGGTAAAACTCGCAATCAGGCTTTCAAGGTTGTGTCCGTCTGTGGGGCCGATATATTCCAGCCCCAACTCTTCAAATAAAAGACCGGGTGTGATGAGCTTCAAACTTTCATCAAGTCTTTTGGCCACATACGTTGCACCTTCTGGCAGATGTTCCAGGATACTTTGGGCATTTCTTTTTACTTTTTGATAAAATTTACCGGCCATAACTTGTGAGAGATAATTGCTCACGGCACCGATGGGTTTGGCAATACTCATTTCGTTATCGTTGAGGATGATAACAACGGGATATTTTTTATCACCCAGTTCATTCATCGCTTCATAAACCATACCGGCAGTCATGGATCCATCTCCAATGAGTGCTATGGGGAGTCTCTCTTCTTTTTTCAGCTTAATAGCTTTTGCAGCACCTACTGCCAGTGAAATGGATGTAGAACTGTGTCCTGCCACAAAGTAGTCATAAGGAGACTCAGAAGGTTTTGTATAGCCGCTCAGCCCTCCAAAAGTACGTAGTGTATCAAATTTTCCCCATCTATCTGTCAGCAGTTTATGCGCATATGCCTGGTGTGATACATCAAAGATAAAAGGATCTTTTTCCACATCAAAAACATAATGCATTGCTACAATCAGTTCTACAACGCCCAAAGTAGAACTCAAATGTCCACCATTTTGACTCACAGTTTGGAGTATCTTTTCTCTAATTTCAGCGCATAGAGTATTTAATTCATCCAGTGAATACTCTTTTATATTCATGCTAACCCTCTCGTTTGATCAAGGCAATTGCTTTTTCCACTCTCGTTTCGATATTGCCGTCAATATTTCCTATGTCACTAAGTATAATGATTCCACCTTTATTTATGGCATCATCTGCGTCTATTTTAATATTTTTTTGGTTCTTGTAGTGTTCTTGCAGATAGGCAGCATCCTGTGGATTGACTTTGAGTGTGATACTGTCAGCTTCTTGCAGATCTTGTATAAATCTGTCTGCCAAGATTTTTGCTACTTCTGAGGAACTTTCTTCCAACTCTTTTTTCACGATTTTTTGTGCTATCATGATAGACGCATCAACCAGTTCATCTTCAATTGCAGTGAGAAACGTACTATATTTTTGCAGTTCTTCATCTAGTGCTGTGAGCGATTTTACGAGTTGTATATTGAGTTCATCGTTGTGGTTTTGAAATGTTTCATTTGTCTCTTTAATGCCTTCTTCTTTTCCTTTGGCATAGGCTTCATCCTGTGCTGTCTGAATCTTGTTATCCAACTCTTTTTGCAGTGTTTCCAGCTGCATTTGTAGTTCTACTTTGTCACTGGCAAGTGCATCTATTTTGAGGTAAAGAGCATCAGCATCAGGATTGATTTCGCAGCTTTTTTCATCTACTGTATCTTCTTGTTCTTCGCTTGTTTCTTCTGAGAAAAGGGCATGATTAAAATGTGTTTTTGTATCTTCATTGACTTCCAGCGGCGTAAATTGAAATTTTTTGACAGAGTGTTCACTGAGCTGTTCATTGTCTATCACTTTACCCATGCTATTCGATGACCTCGTCTGCATCACCCATTTGGACTAGTCCTTTTTCAGCCAGTTTGCCAACTTCTTCTACGATTGCACGTTGTGCATCTTCAACATCTTTGACTTTGACAGCGCCAAGAAACTGCATCTCTTCTTCAAAAGCTTCCGCAGCACGTTGAGACATATTGCCGGTAAATTTATCTTTTAAACCTTCACTGGAACCTTTGAGAGCCACCATTAGTTGATTTTGATCCAGGACTTTGAGTAACTCTCTGATAGCAGCAGCGTCAAGTTTGTCAATATCTTCAAAAGTAAACATCAACTCTTTAATTGTATTGGCCAATGTGCTATCTGCTTTTTCAACCAATTCTATCGTTGATTTAGTCGCTTTTTGACCCAGTTTGTTCAGCATTTCAGCCACAGCACGCGGGCCACCGACTTCCACTTTATAACTGGTGAGTGATTCTAGTTTGCTTTCAAGTACTGCTGAGACTCTTTTGATGATAGATGGCGAGATATCTCCAAGATTTGCCATACGGATAGTGATATCTGCTTTGAGATCATCATCAAAATAAGAGAGCGTTTCCGCAGCACTGATAGGACTCATATGTGCTAAAATCAGTGCGATAGTTTGTGGATGTTCTGTTGCGATAAAGTCGGCGAGTTGTTCAGGTTTGACTTTGGATAAAAATTTAAAACTCTGTGCATCACCCAAGTCTTTTGTGAGTTTTGCCAAAATACTATTGGCTGTTTCTGCACCAAATGTTTTAAAAAGTACTTCTTTTGCATAGTCAAGCCCCCCATTCAAGATATATTGGTTGGTACGAAGGAGGGTGTTGAATTCTTCTAATATCATGGCTGATATAGGCTGCTCCACATTTTTTACCAGTGCCAGTTCTGTAGATATAAAAGTAATGAGTTCAACATCCAGATTGGCAAATACTCTAGCTGTTGTATCTTCACCAAGCTGCATCAGTAAGATTGCAACTTTTTGTCCGATACTGAGATCATCATATATCTCTTGCTGTTCTTTGGTTAAAACGACATTCAGTTCACTATCTGCAGTGGTGTCACTCATGCTTGTTCCCTCTCATCTTATAACTCTTTGTCACTTTTTAAAACAGTTTGTATCAGTTTTGCCAACTCTTCAGGGTTGTTGTTGATATCTGCTTGCATTTTTTCCAGGAGTATGGTGTGTTTGAGCGTTTTTTCATCCATTTCATTATCTACACCTAATTCAGCTTCTATTTTTTTCTTTGCCTGATTGTATTTTTCAAGTGCTTCATCGTTCTCTTTTTCTTCTTCAATATCATTAAGCTCCAATGATTCTTCCGCTTCTTCATCCGGTGTAAAATCCTGAATCATTTTCTCACTAAAAGGTTTGATGATTTTTTTGTAAAAGACAAAGAGTAGGAGTCCTGCTGCCAGATATTTGAGGATAGGGAGCAGAGGATTGACATATTTTGCTGTTTTTTCTGCAACATTTTCGGGTTCATGCGCCCCTGAAGCTGATTTAAACTGTAAGTTGGTAACTGTTACTTCATCTCCGCGTTTTTCATTGAATCCGATGCTTCTTTTGACAATACTGTCGATAGCTGAGATTTCTGTCTTATCCAGTTTGATATAGTCAATTTTGGTTGGTTCATCTTTATTTGGCTGGTATTTGCCATCGACAACAACGGCCGCTGTTATACGCTTGAGTTTGGCAAATTCACCTTTGATATTGGTAACTGTTTTAGATATTTCATAATTGGTTGTTGCGGTATTTTTTTCGTATTTTTCACCTGATGTTTTATTTTTACCCAGTGGTTTTGTTGGGGAGATATTGGAGATAGCCCCAGGAACACCGGTGGCTTCCTGTTTGGCATTGCCTCCTTCTTTTTTCTCTTCACTGCTTTGTTCACTTCTCACAACTGATTCAGGATCATAATGTTCATCAACACTGCTTTTTTGTTCAAAATCAAAATCAGCTGTGACTTTGGCAACAAGATGTGCTTTACCGCCTACTACAGGAGAGAGGACTTTGTTGATTTTGTCTTCTAAGGCTTTTTCATAATGTTTTTTATACTGTATTTGTGCGGCAATATCTTCTGCACCATAGCCAGTACTGCTGGAGTCATCCAGACTTTCACCATTTTGATCGACAATTTTAACATTGGCAGGGAGAAGTTTTGTCACGGAAGCAGCGATGAGATTTTTGATGCCGAGCACTTGTTTTGCAGTCAGTTTCATTGATGGCTTGGTTGTGAGGACAACAGATGCCGTCGGCAATGTCTCTTTTTGTACAAAGACACTCTCTTTTGGAAGTGCGATATGCACTTTTGCATTATCAATAGGATTTAAACCTTCAATTGTACGGGATAATTCACCTTCTAAAGCACGTAAATATTTGATATTTTGTGCAAAATCTGTTTCTCCGAAATTTTGTGTATCAAAAAGTTCAAATCCTACTTTACTATTTTTGGGTATGCCTTGCGCAGCTACGGTGATACGCTCTTTATAGACGTCTTCTTTTGGTACTTTGATACTATTTTCATTGACTATTTTGTAAGGGATATTATCTGCTTCAAGTTGTTTGATAACCAAAGCAGAATCTGCTGGTGAGAGTTTGTTGAACAAGACAGCATAACCGTCAGTTGATTTTTGGGCATTCGTGTAAAGTACCAAAAAAACAATAAACCCAATAACCGCTGCGGTGGAAAGTGCAATAATGAGTTTTTGTTTCTGGTTAAGTGAGGTAAACAGGGTTGTAATCTGTTCTACTAGTGTTTTAAAATCCATAGTCACCTATTTTTTATATGATTTTTTGAAACTCCTCTAAAAACCTATCATTTTGAGCAGGAGTACCTATTGTCACTCTGATACCATTGATACCATAGCTGGTTAAATCTCTGATTATTATACCTTTTTTTAATAAGATTTGGGCTATTTCTTTGGAAGAGTAATCATCTGACAAAAGTAAAGTAATAAAATTAGTATAACTATTTATAAAATCTATTTTATTTTCTTTTGCAAAATTTTCGTATTTTCGCATCTCTTTAAAATTATTCTCAAGTGTCCTAGTGACAAATGATTCATCTTCGAGTGCTGCCAATGCGGCTTTGAGTGAGAGTGATGTCACATTAAATGGCGGCCGCAGTTTATAAAGAGCCTGCATAATATTTGGCTGGGCAATACCATAACCAATACGCAGACCTCCTAAGGCATAAGATTTTGAAAATGTTCCCAGATAGAGTGTGTTGGGAAACTGTTCTATGAGATCTTTTGGATTGATCTGCATGGCAGGATCTTTTGCTGCAGCAAAATCCTGATAGGCACCATCGATGACAACCAGTGTATTGTGATCGATTTTGCTTAAAAATTCATAGACATTTTCTCGTTTGAGACATTCTCCCAGGGGATTGTTAGGCAGACATAAGAAGATAATAGCTGTATCTTTGTTTGCCTCATAGAGTGCTAAAAATTCTGATAAAACATGTTGGTCAGAAGGTGTTTTTAAAATTTTGGCACCAATTTGTCTGGCATAGATTTCATACATCGCAAAAGTTGTTTTTGCAGTGAGGATCTTACTCTCATATTCTGCTTTGGCATTGATAGCAAAAAAGATGACCTGGTCACTGCCGGCTCCGATGATGAGATTGTCACTGGTGATACCAAATTTTTTACTCAGGGTATCTTTGATTTCAAACATACTGTCATCTGGATACATAAAAACATTTTTAGCATTTTCCTGCAGTGTGTCTACGACCTTTGGGCTCACACCAAAAGGATTTTCATTACTGGCAAGTTTGATGATATCTTTTGCTGCGATGCCATATTCCCGCATGATCAGTTCGATGGGTTTACCGCCCTCATAGAGTGTGATATTATCCAAATGAGGATTAAACTGCATCTTTGTCTCCTTGTACGTATGATCCCAGCCATTTGATTTTATTGGGATAGGTTTTTATTATTTTTTGCATGTTTTCATCATCGATATGGCCTTGAAAATCGATATAAAAGAGTGATTTAAAGTCTTCATTTTTCACAGGTCTGGACTCTATCTTTGTGAGATTGATACCGTTGTCTTCAAATGCTTGCAAAAATTCCAATAAACCACCGGGTTTATCTTCTGTTTGCGCTAATATAGAGGTTTTATCCATCGCCCCTTTTTCATTTTTAAAATCGCTGAGAATTAAAAATCTCGTTCGATTGGCAAGGTTGTCTTCAATCTTTTCAAAATGAATGGGCAATCCATGCAGTTTTGCAGCGATATGTGAACAGATGGCTGCGGCATGCGGATCCTCCTTGGCACGTTTTGCTGCTGCTGCAGTAGAACGGGTAGGGATAAACTCGATATCTTGTAAAAAGTGCTCTTCCAAAAAGTTTTTGCATTGATTGTAGCCCTGCGGGTGTGAATAGATCACATTGATTTCATGCAAGTCTTCTGCCAAAGTGGCAAAAGAGTGGTGAATATCCAGGTACATTTCAGCGATGATCAAAGAAGAATACTTGCCTAGACAATCAAGCGTGATACCAACAGCCCCTTCTGTATTGTTTTCTATGGGAACAACACCATATTTGGATTCTTTGTTTTCCAGGACTTTAAAAACAGCTTCGATGGAGTTGAGTGGCAGATAAGCACTCATCGCTCCAAAACGGCTCTCTGCTGCCTGGTGGGTATAACTTCCTTCTGGCCCCAGATACGCTATCTTCTCTGGCAGCTCGAGATTACGACTGACAGCAAATATCTCCATAAAGATCGCTTCAATGGCACTTTTTGTCAAGGCACCATCACTCTCTGCACTCAAGCGCTCGATGATTTCCCGTTCCCGTTCAGGTCGGTAGATACTGGTACCCGTGGTATGTTTGAGTGCACCAACTTCTTTGACATACTCCATACGTTGATTGAGCAGTTTTAATAATTCGTTGTCAATGTTGTTGATATTTTTTCTCAGTTCATCTAAGCTTGTCATGATAACTCCTACAAGTAATCTTTCTCATTTTTGATCATATCTTCAAAGGTCTCACGTTTTCTGATCAGTCTCACTTTTCCATCTTCCAGTGCCACTTCTGCTACTTTTCCTCTGGTGTTGTAGTTGCTGCTCATAGTAAAACAGTACGCACCGGCGCTTTTGATAACGATGAGATCATCATGATAACTGGCTGGCAGATCAACGTCTTTTGCAAAAAAGTCGCCACTTTCACAGACGGGACCTACGATATCAGCTTTGGATATGTGCTCTTTTCTATCCAGTAGTTCTACACGGTGAAAGGCATTGTAGAGAGAAGGTCGGATGAGATCATTCATAGCGCCGTCCACAATAACAAAACGTTTATCACCATTTATTTTTTCATATAAAACTTTTGTGACAAAATAACCGCTGTTACCCACCAGAAACCTGCCGGGCTCACACATGATAGTCACATCCAGACCCGTCAGCGTACTAAAAATTGCCTGTGCATACTGATAAGGTTCAATCAGGGTTTCATCATCATAATCGATACCGAGACCGCCTCCAATGTCAAAAAATTTGATATTGATATCCAGTGCTTTCAGACTGCGCACCAAATCTGCAACTACTTCGCTGGACTCTTTGATAGGTGCCAGTTCTGTCAGCTGGGAACCGATATGAAAGTGGATACCGACAGGGTCTAAAAATGCTGAGTTTTTGGCTTTGATATACATACGTTTGGCAGTGTCCAGATCTACACCAAATTTATTTTCATGTAGCCCTGTCGAGATATAAGGATGGGTCATAGGATCGATATTGGGATTGACACGGATACTGATGCGTGCTTGCAGATTTAATGCCTGTGCCTGAATTTCTACACGTTCAAGTTCTGCTTCACTTTCAAGATTGATCATCAAAATATCTTTTTGCAAAGCTTCGTATATCTCTTCATCCAACTTTCCGACACCGGAAAAAATAATCTTATAATTGGCAACACCAGCAAGAAGGGCGCGTTTTACTTCACCGATGGAAACGCAGTCGCATCCTGCTCCCAAATCACCCAAATGTTTGATAACACTGAGATTGGAGTTTGCTTTGACAGCGTAGCAGATGAGTGATTTTCTGGCACGAAAAGCCTCTTTCAAAGTAGTGTATTGGGATGCAATATGATTGAAATCATAAAGATATAAGGGTGTATTGTACTGTTTTGAGATTGCTTTGAAATCTATCATGATAAGAGCCTCTGTTTTTAGAGAGATTTTATCCTAAAGTAGCTTTTTATCTGTTTTTCTTTATCACATAAAGGGTTAAAAGTATCAGTAGAAAGAGGGGGAAGAGTATTCCCAATTCCGGACTGATTGCACCATTAAATGCTACTTTTGCCATGGTGAAAAGCAGTCCCCAAAGCAGCAGAACCAGAAAAATATAACCGGTGCTTAAGAGTGCAAGATTGCTTTCTCTTCTTTGTGAAGGCAGAGGATAAAAAAGTGCCAGAATCGCCAGTGGAGCAAAGAGTGGAAAAGCTATCATGATATAGAGATTGGCACGTATGCTGTCTGTAGTGATATTTTGTGTATGCATGAGTTGGATAGCTGAAAAAGAGTCTTGAATAGTCAGTTTACTTTTACCTTTAAAAAGATTTTCCATAATTTGTGGTTTAAAGCCTTCAAGGGTATTTAGCTGTTGTATTTTTTGGTAAACGAGTTTGGCACCCGGCACCGTGATGTCAGGTTTGACAGTTTTGAGGACATCCTGAAGCTGCCAGTAATCATCTTTAAAATAGGCTTTTTTTGCTTGCAAAATAGCGGTGATATCCGTATGGTCTGTTTTAAAAATCTTGATATCACTTCCCACCTGTTTGAGTGGATTTAAATGCCCGATATAAACATAGTTATTGTTGGATTTTAAAAAAATATCGTTGGTGCCATCAGAGATTTTGCCATGCTTTTTGATACTGTCTGCATATTCATCTGCTTTTACAAAAGCA
>JANTGR010000016.1 GCA_024762875.1 Sulfurospirillum sp. | reverse complement strand
AAAACTGGCAACACCAAAACTGGCAACACCAAAACTGGCAACACCAAAACTGGCAACACCAAAACTGGCAACACCAAAACTGGCAACACCAAAACTGATACATCCATCAGCTGATAAAAAAATGCTTAGCAAAGAGCCTGTTATGACAAAACAGAGTTCTCCTGCAAAAAAATCCAAAATCATACTCAGTTCAACCAAACAGGCTCAAGCTAAAAATTTAGGCCAAAGGGTAACACTCGACAGCCTTAGTCTGGATCATACTACCATGTTGCATACTGTAAAACAGAAAAACAACAATGATCTCAATAGACTTGCATACAAATATGCAATCAACAAAAAAAGCAGCATTACAATAGCCACCGATACAAAGAAATTGGCTGTATTAATTCAAAGCTACCTGGTAAAACACCATGTTAAAAAACAGGATATCCATATGATACCGGCAAATAACAAGCTCACAACAATCACACTTAGAGGAAGGAAATAATAATGTTATGGATGATTAGTAAATTCATTTTTTGCCTATTGGCAGCAGCTGCATTAGGCTTTGTTTTGGGATGGGTTTTATCCTCTTTAATTCGCAATGAAAAATTGGAAGAACAGATTAATACAATAAAAGAGGACGTTGATTCAAAAAGAGCCCAAATCAATGAACTACACAGTGATCTGGAAGCCAAAGAGCAGGAAATAGCCAACTTGGAGACACAATACCAACAAACACAAAAAGAACTACTTATGAAAAATATGGATCTGGAAGAGTATCAAAAATATGGGGCCATCTCCCATGCACCTACTGAGTTGGAACTGGAGAATAATACACTCAAAGAAGAAATTTCCGAATATAAGTATCTCGAAAATGAAAATGAATTACTGCACAATGAATTAAAAGAACTCGAACATGAAAAAGAAAAATTGATACAGGAACTGGAACAACATCGCAATCATCCAAAACAGGATGAAACAACCAGCCTGATGCCTTCACTAGATGACAACTATCTCAAAACCTTAAAAAAGGACTTGAAAAAAGCTAAAAAGAGTCTCAAAAAAGTAGCTCTCTCTTTAAATAAAGTCAGTACAAAAAGTTCCCATGATGCAATCATTGACGAAGCTGACTTAAAAGCCTTTGGATTTAAAAAAGAGCCTTTGGAAAGTACTATCAAAAAATCTTTGAAATCCCCAAAACATAAATGAGAGTGTACTTTTAGTAAAATAGAGTATAATATTGTTTCTTAATAATGTACAGCATGCTTATAAAATTTTCAGGTGATTGTCTTGAAAACAATTTTATAGGCACACTGATACTAAAACAATAAAATACGAGATTATAGATGCAATATAGCAGTTTGAAAAAAATACTATTTAAGCTTGACCCTGAAAATGCACACCACTTAGCGGAATTTGCTTTAAAAAATATCGCCCGCTATATGCCCTTTTTACTCACTAAAATAGCACAAAACTACCAGGTAGTTGATCCCAAACTTTCACAAAATATTTTTGATGTGACCTTTCCCAATCCTGTTGGGATCGGTGCGGGATTTGATAAAAATGCAACGATGATAGAGACTTTGGCGGCACTGGGATTTGGAGCAGTCGAGTTTGGAACAGTGACGCCAAAACCCCAAAGCGGCAATGATAAACCAAGGCTTTTTCGCTTTCCTGAATACAATACTTTACAAAATGCTATGGGTTTTAATAATGATGGATTACAAGCGGTGCAGGCACGTGTTAAAAAACATTATCCCTACAAAATACCACTGGGTGCCAATATCGGTAAAAATAAAAGTACGCCAGAAGAAAAGGCATTGGATGATTATGAAAAATTAATGCATGCATTTTGTGATATCTCAGACTATATCGTTATCAATATCTCATCACCCAACACGCCAGGGCTCAGAGACTTGCAAAATGAGACTTTTATCAAATCTCTCTTTACCCTGGCCGGCACAATAACCCAAAAGCCTGTACTGCTTAAAATAGCACCAGATCTTGAAATATCTGATGCCTTGTCCATGTGTCAAATTGCATTGGATAACGGAGCACAGGGCATCATCGCGACCAATACCACGATTGACTATACCCTGCTTCCAGATGCCAAAAATTTTGGCGGATTGAGTGGAGAAGTTTTAAAAGAGAAAAGTTTCAAGCTTTTTCAAGCTTTAGCAAAAGAATTTTATGGTAAAACTACACTCATTTCAGTTGGCGGTATAGACAGTGGTGAAGAGGCTTACCGAAGATTAAAAGCAGGAGCCAGCCTTATCCAATTTTACAGTGCATTTGTTTTTCAAGGACCAGCACTCGTCAAAAATATCAATACAACTATTTTAAAATTAATGGAAAAAGACGGCTATCATCATATTTCAGAAGTGATTGGATCTGATTTATCATGATAAGAATTTTACTATTGATCATTTCAACATTAGGGATACTTATGAGTTCAACGCTGCCCAAGCATTTTACAAAAACACTGGATAACGGTTTGCAAATCGTTGTCATTCCCATGCAAAATGGATCCAATGTCATCACTACTGACATTTTTTATAAAGTGGGAAGCCGCAACGAAATGATGGGAAAAAGTGGTATAGCCCACATGCTGGAACATCTTAATTTCAAATCAACCAAAAATCTTAAATCTGGTGAATTTGACACCATTGTCAAAGGTTTTGGCGGTGTCAACAACGCTTCAACCGGCTTTGACTATACACAGTATTTTATTAAAAGTGCTTCACAAAATCTTCCTAAGTCTCTGGAACTATTTGCAGAACTGATGCAAAACCTCAATCTCAAAGATGCAGAATTTCAGCCTGAAAGAAATGTTGTCTTGGAAGAGCGAAAATGGCGTACTGACAACTCACCGATGGGATATCTCTATTTTAGGCTCTTTAACAATATGTATTTATACCACTCCTACCACTGGACACCTATTGGTTTTAAAGAGGATATTAAAAACTGGAGTATTCAGGATATACGTTCTTTTCACAAAACATATTATCAGCCCAAAAATGCAATCCTGGTTGTTGCAGGAGACATCCAGCCAGAGACTGTTTTTGATGAAGCTGCAAAACAATTTAAAGAGATTAAAAACAGTGTAGAGATCCCCAAAGTCCACCAGGTAGAGCCTAAGCAGGATGGTGCCAAAAGACTGATTGTCCACAAAGAGAGTGAAGTAGAGATGCTTGCCATGGCTTACCATATCCCCAACTTTCAACACAAAGACCAGGCAGCACTCTCAGCAATCAGTGAGTTACTTACCAGCGGTAAAAGTTCCAGGCTCAATGCACTATTGATGGATAAGAAAAAATTGGTCAATTCCATCTCTGCCTACAACATGGAAAACAAAGATCCCGGTGTCTTTCTTTTTCTGGCTGTCTGCAACCCGGGGGTCAAAGCTGAAGAAGTAGAAAAAGAGATTCTCAAAGAGATAGAAAAACTCAAAACTACCGTCATCACAGATAAAGAGCTGGAAAAAGTACAAATCAATACCAAAGCTGATTTTATTTTTGAAATGGAAAATTCCAGCCATCTTGTCAGCCTTTACGGCTCCTATCTTGCTCGTGGTGATATCCAGCCACTGCTGGATTATGAAAAAAATATCTATGCTTTGAAACCGCATACTATCCAGGAAGTCGCACAACGCTATTTCAATGTCGATAATTCTACGACACTTATTCTCAAAAAGGAACATAAATGACACTACCACAAGGTGCAACAACAGCACTGATCACCCCATTTAAAAATGGAAAATTAGATGAAGAGAGTTATGCTAAACTGATTCAGAGACAAATCAACAACGGCATTGATGCTGTATGCCCAGTAGGGACAACAGGCGAAAGCGCTACGCTCTCACATGATGAACACAAGCGCTGTATCGAAATTGCTGTAGATGTATGTAAAAAAAGTGATGTCAAAGTCCTTGCAGGTGCCGGCAGCAATGCCACCCATGAAGCAGTTGACATAGCTAAACACGCGCAAAGCTGTGGTGCAGATGCTCTTTTTTCTGTCAGTCCTTACTACAATAAACCTTCACAGGAAGGGCTCTATCAGCACTATAAAGCTATTGCACAGGCAGTCGAACTGCCAGTCATGCTCTATAATGTGCCTGGACGTACAGGAGTGGATATCCTGCCGGATACTGTCTGTCGTCTGTTTGAGGACTTACCCAATATCTATGGGATTAAAGAAGCAACAGGTTCTTTGGAAAGAACAGTTGAACTGCTTTCAAGAGAACCTGAGCTGGTTCTTCTAAGTGGGGATGATGCCATTGACTTTCCTATACTTGCCAACGGCGGAGCCGGTATCACTTCTGTAACTGCCAACTTACTGCCTGATTTAAAAAGTGCTTTGGTACACAGTGCACTGAAGGGGGATTTTAAAGCAGCAAAATTGATGAATGACAAATTATACCCTATCAATAAAGTGATGTTTTGTGAAAGCAACCCTATCCCCATCAAAGCTGCTATGTATATTGCAGGGTTGATTCCTACTTTGGAATATAGACTGCCCCTGGTACCGCCAAGCAGTGAGAATATGAAAACAATAGAAAATATATTAAAACAATACGAGATAAAAGGATTATAAAATGAAAAATAAAACATTAGTGATTTCAGGTGCGACCAAAGGCATCGGCAAGGCAATCGTTTATGAATTTGCTGCACAGGGTGTGAATGTCGCTTTTACCTATAACTCAAATGAAGCAGCAGCCAAAGAAATAGCGGATGATGTTGAAAAAAAGTTTGGTGTTAAAGCACGATACTACCCCCTCAATGTTTTAGAACCAGAAGAGTATAAAGCAGTTTTTGAAAAAATTGATGAAGATTTTGACCGAGTGGATTATTTTATCTCAAATGCAATGATTTATGGTCGTCCTGTTGTAGGTGGATTTGGAAAATTTATGCGCTTGAAGCCAAGAGGTCTCAACAATATTTATACTGCTACAGTCAATGCATTTGTACTTGGTGCACAAGAAGCAGCAAAAAGGATGGAAAAAGTGGGCGGCGGTTCCATCATCTCTATGAGTTCAACGGGTAATGTAACCTATATTCCAAATTATGCCGGACACGGTACCAACAAAGCAGCAGTAGAAGCGATGGTGCGCTATGCAGCAATGGAATTGGGAGAAAAAAATATCCGTGTCAATGCTGTCAGCGGCGGTCCTATCGATACAGATGCACTCAAAGCTTTTGTCAACTATGATGAAGTGAAAGAAAAAACCATAGAACTTTCTCCGCTGCATCGTATCGGTCAGCCGGAAGATATCGCCGGTGCCTGTCTTTTTGTCTGCTCAGACAAAGCAAGCTGGATGACAGGACAGACCCTAACGATAGAGGGTGGAACAACATTCAATACAAAATGATGAATCTTCCAAACATTCTCGCTTCCTTTCGTATTCTATTGGCGCCACTTATGTTTTGGCTGCTGATAGATAGAAACAGTTCTATTTTTACCGGCATAGATGTCTCCTGGCTGGATTATGCTGCGGGTCTTTTGTTTGTCATCGCATCCATTACTGACTTTTTTGACGGATTTATAGCTAGAAGCTGGAATCAGATGACTAAACTTGGCGGTATTTTAGACCCACTGGCTGATAAATTACTGGTTCTAGCCGGTTTTTTGGGATTGATGGTAATTGACAGAGCCAATGCCTGGGCTGTTTTTATCATTCTTTCACGTGAATTTTTTATCACAGGAATCCGTGTTGTAGCAGCAGGAGAAGGGAAAAGTGTTGAAGCAACCCTGGCTGGAAAAACCAAAACAGTAGCACAAATGTTTGCTATTGGTTTTTTGATTATGAACTGGCCTTATGCCGATTTACTGTTATGGATTGCTGTTGCACTCACACTCTACTCTGGTTATGAGTATATAAAAGGATATTTACAATAATGGGAATTTTAGTTTCATTACTGGTGCTCTCAGCACTGATTATATTTCATGAATGGGGACATTTTCTGGCTGCACGCTATTTTGGTGTCAAAGTTGAAGAATTTGGACTAGGTATGCCTATTATCGTCACTAAACCGCTATGGAAGAAAAAATGGGGTGCAACCACTTATGCTTTTTATCCTATTTTACTGGGTGGCTTTGTGAGGATGAAAGGTCAGGATGATTTTGATTTGAGTAAAAAAAGTGATGACCCTGACAGTTATATGGCTAAAAAACCCTGGCAGAAAATCATTATCCTGCTTGCCGGGCCTTTTGCCAATCTTTTGCTGGCTTTTCTACTCTATATCGCTATAGCTTATATTGGTGCCGAAAAACTTGCTCCTGTCATTGGTGGTGTTGCTGAAAACTCACCTGCGGCAAAAGCGGGTATCATGATAAGAGATAAAATCCTGGCTGTAAACTCCCAACCGGTCGCGACCTGGGATGAGATGGGTGATTTGATCAAAAATTCCCAGGGGAAACTGTTCTTGCGTATCAAACGAAATCAAACTATCCAATCACTAATCCTGACACCACATATCAGTGAAACCAAAAATATTTTTGGAGAAAGTATACAAAAAAGGATCATTGGAATCGCGCCAATAGGTGAATTTGTTACACTCACATTTACCGGTATCAGTGATGTCATGCGCTATGCCTGGCATGAAACTGTCTGGGCTACGAAACTTATTGTTAAAAGTGTACAGAAACTGATAGAAGGTATCATCCCTGCAAATCAAATGGGTGGCATTGTTTCCATTATGCAAGTGACTTCTCAAGCCAGTGCCATTGGTATAGCGACGCTCTTTACACTGATGGCCTTAATCTCTGTAAACTTGGGGATTTTAAACCTGCTGCCTATCCCTGCCCTTGATGGCGGACATATCATGTTCAACCTCTATGAAATGATATTTAGGCGAGTTCCCAGTGAAAAAGCATTTTACTATATGACTGTCGGCGGCTGGGTATTTTTACTCTCACTGATGGCATTTACCACATATAATGATATTGTACGAATCATAGGAGGTTCATCATGATAGACTATACCAAAAACTTTGACGATGTTTTAGCCCGCATCGAAGCGGCCAGACTGGAAGCGGATGAACATCGTATCATCAAAATAGTAGCCGCCAGTAAATATGTCCAGGCTGAAGAGATTGAAGCCATGTACCAGATTGGGCAGCGTTCTTTTGGTGAAAACCGCATACAGGATTTAAAAGAGAAAAGTGAACGTTTAGATGCTCTTCCGATTGAGTGGCATTTTATCGGACGGCTGCAAAGTAATAAAATAAACCATTTATTAGATACCCGTCCCTTTTTGATCCACTCAGTAGAGAGTCTGGAAATGGCGCAGGAAATTGATAAAAGAGCCAAAGTCAAAAATCTAAACGTCAATATCCTTTTGCAGATCAATTCAGCCAGAGAAGAGAGCAAAGCAGGTGTCTTAAAAGAGGCAGCGATTGATACCTATCATGATATACAGCAACATTGTCATAATCTTAAACTAAAGGGAGTGATGAGTATCGGAGCACATACACAAGAGCAAAAAGTTGTTGCCAAAAGTTTCGAAGATACTTATAAAATATTTGAGACTTTACAAAAAGATGGTGCAAAATATTGTTCTATGGGTATGAGCAATGACTTTGAACTCGCTATCAAATGCGGTTCAAATATGGTACGTCTGGGATCTGTTCTTTTTAAATAGCAGTAATCCCTTTCACACATAATAACGCTTTAAGGAATTTTAAGCTAATATACCCGACAAAATTTTTATAATATTCAAGGAATGAAAATGTCAAGAAAATGCGCAATCAGCGGAAAAGGTCCAATGTCAGGGAACAATGTTTCTCATGCACACAATAAAACAAAAAGAAGATTTCTTCCAAATCTCAGAACAGTGAGAATTACTTTAGAAGATGGAACAACAAAAAAAATCAGAATCTCAGCAAAAGAGCTTAGAACGATGAGAAAAAACGGATAAAACTCCCTTTATCCTAAATTAGGAGGATGGTATGCAATTTTTAAAAAAAATTCAAAAAATCCTCCATTGGCGCAAGCCTGTTACCCCTGAAATAAATCTTAATACACAGCTTTACTCCCAGCTAGCACCATTTCGCCTGCCCCTGATTCTCACCGTTTTGATGATGATGTTAGGCACACTTGGTTATATTATCATTGATAATTTTACATTGATGGATGCCATCTACCAGACAGGTATCACTTTTACCACTGTTGGATTTGGTGAAATAGCGCCTATCTCTGATGCCGGAAGAATTTTCACCATTACACTGATTATATTGGGATTTGGTGTTTTCTCTTTTGCTGTCGGTATCCTTGTTGAAGTATTAAATAAAGGTGATCTTATACGCACCATAAAGGAAAGAAAGATGTTATACAATGTTGCCAGACTTAAAAATCATTATGTGATCTGTCACCACAATGACTATACTGTTGAATTAACACAGCAATTTCGTGCCAATCACATCCCTTTTGTAGTGGTTGACCCCAATGACAACCTGGAAGAAGAAGCCAAAAAATACAATTATCCTTACTTTATCAAAGAAGAACCCCATACCGAAATTGCACTGGCCAAAGCACACCTTTCTTCTGCAAAAGGTATTATTACCCTCAATAAAAATATAGCTGACAATATCGCCGTCATCGCATCAGCCAGGTTACATCAAACAGAGATAAAACGCCGTCGCCCCTACTTTATCATGACAAATGCTGCTACACTGTCAGACATCGAAAAACTCAAAAAACTCGGAGCAGACAGCGTTATTTCACCTACCAAACTCATGGCACAGAGAATGAGCGCTGTGAGCCAAAGACCGGAGATGGAAAACATTTTGGAAGAGTTTCTGTATAAAAAAGATACACCATTGGATATCGAAGAGATTAAAATACCAAGTCATTCATGGTGTATCTTCAAAAAGCTCAAAGATATCAATCTTGCAGAATATACAAAAGTGCATATTGTCGGTTTGCGAGATGAAAGAGATAAATTTTTGCCGATGCCTGAAAATGACACACTGATATTACAGGGGTCAAAACTTTTACTCATCGGCAATGGCGAAAGTATTCGTGCTGCCAAAAAAATTGTTAGAAAACGTGAAAAACCAAGGGAGCTTCAATATGTTTAATCTCATACCTCTGCAAAATTCACTTGCCAATGTGCAGGGCTTTTTCTGTGATGGTGTCAATGTCGGTATGCGTACTGATGACCCATCATCCGGCGATGTTGCTTTTATCCGCAGTAAAGTGCCTTGTGATCTTGCTGCTGTATTTACCACCAATACATTTCAAGCAGCACCACTGCAGCATTATCAACGCTATCCACAGGATTTCCAAAGTGACTTTATCCTCATCAATGCCAAAAATGCCAATGCGATGACAGGAGAACGGGGGATAGAAGATATCAACACGATCTTTGATGCACTTCAAAAAAAGCACAAGGCACTTAACCCCATCATGAGTTCTACTGGTGTCATCGGCTACCCTCTCAATATAGAAAAAATCACTTCTGCGTTTGAGAAGTTTGATTTTGATGCCAAAAATAGTGATAAAACGGCAAAATCCATCATGACTACTGACAGTTTTCAAAAAGAGATTGCATTCAGGGTAGAACTGGAAAATGGTGACTTTTTTCATATTGCAGCCATCTGCAAAGGTGCCGGCATGATCAATCCGGCCATGGCTACCATGCTCTGTTTTATCATAACAGATGCTGATATACCCAAGTCTGACATGGATCCTTTATTGAAAAAAAGTGTTGATCAATCCTTTAATACAATCAGTGTTGACGGTGATACATCCACAAACGACAGTGTTATCATGATGGCCAATAAAACCAGTGGTATCTACAACAAAGAAGCCTTTGAAGTTACACTCAATCGTATCACAAAAGAGCTCTCCCAACTGATACTAAAAGATGGAGAAGGCGCTAATAAGGTTGTAGCTTTTAAGCTCAAAGGTGCCCAAAGTATGCAAGATGCACAAAAAGCCAGCAGAGCACTGAGTAACTCTCTTTTAGTCAAAACTGCACTTTTTGGAGAGGATCCAAACTGGGGACGAATCGCTTCAACCATCGGTGCCAGCGGTATTGCCTGTGATACCGACAAACTCAGTATCTATTATGATGATCTGCTTATCTATTCCAAAGAGCATCCAGTACTTGACAGCAAGCGAGAGGCTGAAGCCAACATCATTATGAAAAAAGAGAGTTATAGTATTACCTGTGATATTGGATTGGGAAATTTTGAATATACTTCTTACGGCTGTGACTTAAGTTATGAATATGTCAAAATTAATGCTGATTACAGAACATAAATGTTAATATATATTTGTAAATTTTAAAGGAGAATACAATGTTACACGAATATAGAGACGTCATCACTAGTTTAAAAGAACAGGATGCACATTTTGCCAAAATGTTTGAGAAACACAATGAATTAGATAATAAACTGGAAAATAAAAGTGAGTTTTTAACAGATATGGAAGTGGAAAAGATCAAAAAAGAAAAACTTGCGCTCAAAGACAGTATTTATGCACAAATCATGAAATTTAAAGCAGATAACAATTTTTAAATTCTCATGACAAAGAAAACCGGTCATCATCAAAAAAGATCGGTTTTTTTGTTAACCTCTGGCTTTTTCATGTGCTTTTGCAACAGCTTTGATAAATCCATCTCTGACTTTACCCTCTTCCAAAGCTCCATAGCCTGCTGCTGTTGTACCACCAGGACTCATCACTTCATCTTTTATGATAGCTGGATGCTTTTGCTTCAGTAAAGGGGCAAAGCCTTCAAACAATCCGCGTGTCAATATACAGGCATCTTCTCTTTTAAGCCCTTCTTTTACAGCGCCATCACACAAGGCTTCAGCTACCAATGCCAAAAATGCCGGTCCGCTCCCTGCAACTGCCGTGGCGATATCTATCTCTTTTTCACTGCCCAGCCACAAAGCCTGCCCAAAACTTTCACAAATTGCAATGGCTTCTTCTTTAAAAGCATTATCACCAAAAAGTGTTGTCATCGATTTTTGAAAAGAGGCAGCCAGATTTGGCATCGTACGGACATAGGATACAGCTTGGATAGACTGCTGCAGTTTTTGCAATGAAGTTCCAGCCAGTACTGAGATAAGGGCATTGGCTTTTCCCTGAAAAAGGCTGCTGACAGATTCAAGAGCATAAGGCTTGATACACAGAATGATATTTTTTCCGGTAATATCAAAAGAGCTTTCAAGCACTCCCGCATTTTTGATTTTTGGATAACGTGCAATCAAATGCTCTATCTTTTTAGTGTCCCGACCGCTGACCTCAATATCATGATAGTGCTGTGCTCCTGCGATAATAGCCTCTGCCATCTTCCCGGTGCCTATGATAGTTAGTTTCATTTTAGACCTTATAGATACGTTGAAATGGTTTCTGCAATCCCAAACTCTGGATACGTCGCACTATCCAAAGCCACCTGCGCTAAAAGCATTTTGGAATGATTCAGAATCAATGGTGCAGCAAAATTGATCAGTGATTTTTCAATGGGAGTATGCACAATCATAGTATTATACACTTTGACATCATCACCCTCTTCTATTTTCAATAAATTCTTGTAAAAAAGCGGAATCTCAAAACTGTATGTACGTAACCGGCTTGGGTCAATCAATGTAAATGCAATTCCCTCTTTCTCCAACTTTGAAAAAAAATCATCTATGGTAGAAAACGATATCTCGCTGATACTCTCAAATCCCAAAATGGGAGATACTACTTTAAAATTCACTTCTGTGCCCCTTTAATCATAATACACGATTAAGTGCGCTTTGCATGCATACTTGTGAACGACTCTGCAGCCGTTATACGGCGAAGCCTTAGTGAATCAGTATGCATGCAAAGCGCACTTAATTATTTAAATTTTATCATCTATCATGTTAATATCGGATTTATTAACTAAAACTTGGATAAAATCTATCTCAAATTATAAAAACAGAATCATCAATCTATCATGATAAGGAACATCAATGAGACAGATCATCATACTTTTTATTGCGTTATCCATCTTCAGCGGATGTGCAGACAAATATCAAAAAAAAGAAGAACTTTTCAATAAACCTGCTGCATTTTGGTATCAGCAAATCATCAAAGAAGTCAAAGCCGGCAACTTGGATAAAGCAGATGAGGCCTACACCTCACTCTCCAGTGAGCATGTTGCATCCCCTCTTCTGAAAGAAGCCCTTCTGATTTTAGCGCAAGCACACAAAGAACAAGAAGAGTACATTATGGCAAATTTTTATATCGATGAATATACAAAAAGGTTTGCAAGAAGTAAAAATATCGCCTATTTGAAATACCTCAAAATAGAATCCAATTTTAAATCTTTTAAAAAAGTCAATCGGGATCAAAAACTGCTTTTAGATACGATCGCCAGTGCCAATGCATACCTGGAAAAGTTTCCCGCTTCGCCCTACAACCCTCTCGTACAGACCATGCTGACCAGACTCTATCTGGCAGAGCAGGTACTCAATAAAAACATCGCAGCACTCTATAAGAAAACAGGCAAGAAAAAAGCTGCTAAAATTTATGAAGAAAAAATCAATAATTCTTGGCTTAAAAATACAGATGCTATTGTACCGGAAAATGGTTTTTTCAGTACAATCATCAACTAAAGGAACAGTATGCAACTTAGTAACTATGGAGATTTTCCTACCAAATTACCTATTATCGTAGAAGATGAACTTTTTTTATATCCATTTATGATATCCCCTATCTTTTTGACCCAAGAGCAGGATATCCTCAGTGTCAATCATGCCCTTGAAAATGATTCATTAGCCCTGGTCGTCACTTCCAAATCAAACCATGAAGGAAAACGCCATTTTGACGATATTTTTGATACCGGTGTTATCGGTACAATCATGCGCAAAGTTTCTTTGCCCGATGGTCGTGTCAAAATCCTTTTTCAGGGATTGGCAAAAGGGAAAATAGTTGAACCCATTCAGGAAGATCCACTCCTTGCAATCACGGATATCATACAGAGCGAAGATTACAATAAACTCAAGGTAAATGCTACACTGGAGATACTCAAAGAAAAAGTACGTACCCTTTCTACGCTCAGCAATCTTTTTCATGCTGATTTGTTAAAAACCATTGAAGAAAACGACGAACCTGTACGTTTGGCAGATCTTATCTCCAGTACCATCAAACTTAAAAAAGAGCAAGCCTATGAACTCTTTTCTGAAACAGATTTGGAGAAGCGTCTCTTTATGCTCATCGAACTGATCAGTGAAGAGATCAGAGCCAGTAAACTACAGCGTGAAATCAAATCCAAAGTACACTCAAAAATCGAACAAGTCAACAAAGAGTACTTTCTCAAAGAACAGCTCAAACAGATTCAAAAAGAGTTGGGAACGGATACACAGCGTGATGAAGAGATCGAAGAGTATCGCCAAAAACTGGAAGATAAAAAACAATTTCTCAATGAAGATGCCTACAAAGAGATCGATAAACAGATAGACAGATTTTCACGTATGCATCCTGATTCAGCTGATGCCAATGTTATTCAGGGCTATTTGGACTGGGTACTCGATATCCCTTATGGAAAATACTCCAAAAGAAAGCTGGATATCCATGCTGTCAAAAAGCAACTTGAGGCAGATCATTATTCACTTGAAAAGCCAAAAGAACGGATAGAAGAGTATTTTGCGGTCAAAGAATTGATGCAGCTTAGAGGTATCAAATCTGAAGACAATCAAGCAGCTATTATCTGTTTTGCAGGGCCTCCGGGTGTGGGAAAAACCTCACTGGCAAATTCTATTGCCAAAGCACTAAAAAGGAAACTGATCCGTATCGCGCTGGGCGGATTGGAAGATGTCAATGAACTAAGAGGGCACAGACGAACCTATATCGGAGCCATGCCCGGACGCATTGTGCAGGGACTGATCGAGGCCAAAGAGATGGATCCGGTTGTTGTTTTAGATGAGATAGACAAAGTTGCAAGAAGTCAACGTGGAGACCCTACGGCTGTACTTTTGGAGATACTGGATCCTGAACAGAATAAAGCGTTTAGAGACTATTATCTAAACTTCAACCTGGATTTAAGCCGTGTCATTTTTATCGCTACAGCCAATGAAATCGGTCATATCCCGGCACCACTGCGTGATAGAATGGAATTTATATTTTTAAGCTCCTACACACCGCAGGAAAAATATCAAATAGCCAAAAAGTACCTGATTCCGCAAGAGTTGAAAAAACATGGGCTCAAAAACGCAGAAGTTGGCATCAACAAAGCGGCATTGGAATTGATGATATCCAACTACACCAGAGAAGCGGGAGTCAGAAATCTCAGACGTAAAATAGCCGTTATCCTGCGAAAAGTCGCAAAAGAGATTTTACTCAATGAACAGACAACAAAAATCACTGTAACCACCAAAAACCTGCCTGAATATCTGGATAAAGAAATCTTTTCTATCGATGAAAAAGATAAAAAGAATCTGGTAGGTGTTGTCAATGGACTGGCCTGGACCAGTGTGGGCGGTGACGTACTCAAAATTGAGGCATTAAAGATCGAAGGTAAAGGAGCATTGCAGCTGACAGGAAGCCTGGGTGATGTGATGAAAGAATCTGCCAAAATTGCATTGAGTGTCGTCAAGGTGCTGATTGACACCAAAAAACTGGCCATTGATACCAAACATATTCCACAAACACTCAAAGAAAAAACGGATAAAATAACACCAAAAGCAAGTGATGTCTATAAGCGTTATGATCTGCATATTCATGTACCAGAAGGGGCTACTCCAAAAGATGGACCTAGTGCCGGTATCGCTATGACAACGGTCATCGCATCTATTTTAAGTGATAAAAAGGTACGTGCTGATGTTGCGATGACAGGTGAAGTCACACTGGTTGGTAAAGTACTGCCGATCGGAGGGCTGAAAGAGAAACTTATCGCAGCCTACACTGCCAAAATGAAAACCGTACTTATCCCACAGAAAAATTATGATAATGACTTGGATGATATCCCTGCAGAGGTACTGGATGCACTGGAAATCATTGGCGTTACACATATAGATGAAGTATTAAAGAGTGCACTGGTTTAAACCAGTGCAGATCGCTGTGAGAAAACTATGAGCAGTTTCCCTCACTGCAGCAGGACGCTGTTTTGCTATAATAGGGCTTTACCATATGGTAAAGTACCAGTCCCCATAAAACCACACTGCTTGCTATCGTAATCAAACCTGCTTTCTCATCCATAACGACTAAAGACTTCGGATCAATTTTAGAAAAAGTAAAAATCGCATCCAACCCCAATCCAAATAACACACTACCCAGAATAATTGTCCCTAAATAGATACCCAGTGCTTTACTCCCCAGCATCTTTTTTACCACCCCGATTGTCACTGTGTTGGTAGCTGGTCCCGCACTCAAAAAAACAAATGCAGCCCCAGCACTCACCCCGGAAAGCATCAATGCTGCTGCAATAGGCAGTGAAGCGGTGGCACACACATACATAGGCGTTGCTATCATGATAACAATTAGATAGGAGAGCCAGGCATATTCTACTAAAACGGCACTCAAATTTTCAGGTATCATAACAGTAATCAATGCCCCAATCACCAATCCCCAAAAAAGTGGCTTGGCGATATCACCCAACAGTGTCACAAAAGCATAACGCCCTATCATGATAAGGCGGTGTTCTGGCAAACTATTGCTCACACAACAGCTTTCCCCACTCTCACAACAGCTGCTTTTCTCCTGGGGTTTCACTGTACTAAAGAGCGGTTTTGGAAGATTTGATTCTTTATCCAGGATATTGGTAAGTATACCGGCAAACATAGCAACAACCATGGAAGTCAGCACCCGGTAAAGCGTAAAAATCCATCCAAATATCCCATATGTTGCCAAAATAGAATCTATGCCGGTTATAGGCGTTGAGATCAAAAATGAGAGTGTTGCACCCTTGCTGGCTCCACTCTTTTTGATACTGGTAGCCAAAGGGATAACCCCACAGGAACAGACAGGAAGCGGTATACCAAAAAGTGTTGCTTTGACAACTGAACTGACATTTTCTTTCCCCAAATGTTTGGTTACGATCGTATCAGGCACATACGCATGCAGGATACCGGCGAACAAAAGACCAAACAGGATATAAGGAGCCATCGCATTACTTAGATCCACCAATGCTATAAAAAACTCATTGATATACGCCATCTTCTCTCCTCCCCACTTTTTAACTACTACATTATATAATAAAATATTATATAAGTAAAGCTATCATGATAGATTCTACTGTGCTCTTTGTTCAAAGAACCATAGAAAAGCAAAAAGCAGTCCGGGAGTTTTTGCCACAGTTTCATCCATCATAAAAGTTCTGGCCTTGGCCAGTGGCAGATAAATCACTTCAATTTCTTCATCATCAATACCTCCACCAGCATTTTTCTGCATATGCTCATTGACTGTTGCATAATAGAGTGTTTGTTGTCCACCGGCAAAACCCACAGCGGTATGAAAAGCGGTAATTTTTTCAATAGATGACAGAGGAACATCATAACCACACTCTTCCAATATCTCTTCCTGAGCAATGACCGCTAGATCTTTTTCTTTGTCAACCAGCCCTGCACACAACTCATAAGTATAGCCGTCTTGATTATGTAAGAAGATAGCAGGACGAAACTGTTTGACTAAAATAAAAGCATCTTTGCTATCATGATAGAGCAAAATAGAAACACTGTCATGGGTATTTGCCACTTCCCAGGTTTTTCTGATGCCGCTTTGCTCATACGTTACCAGTTTCGGATTGATAAAGTGTGGATCAATACAGGGTTCAATTTTGAGTATTTTTATGCCATGAGAAGCCATTTTGCAAGTCCTAGAAAAGAAAAGAATCCGACCACATCTGTGACGGTTGTTAAGATGACCGTACTGCCTACAGCAGGATCAACATTGAAGCGTTTTAATAACAGCGGAATGATGGCACCAAAAAACCCGGCTGCAAAAAGATTGATGACCATCGAGAGTGCGATGACTACCCCCAGCATCGGCATTTTAAACCAAAGCATGGCAATCGCACCTAACAAAACAGCAAAGACAAATCCATTTGCAAGGGCAAGCGAGATTTCTTTTTTGATCGTCTCTTTTGCATTTTCAAGTTCAATATCACCCAGTGCCAGCCGTCTGACGGTTACAGTCAAAGTCTGTGTACCGGCATTGCCGCCCATCGATGCAACGATAGGCATCAAAACTGCCAAAGCCACAAATGCCTGAATCGTTTCATCAAAATACTGAATCACAATCGAAGCCAAAATAGCAGTCAAAAGGTTGACAAACAACCATGAACCCCGTTTTTTACCAGCTTCGAAAAAATTCTCCTCTTCTTCTGCCTCATCATCAACACCAGCAAGATTATAGATCTGTTCTGTTGCACTTTCCTGCAAAACATCATAAATGTCATCAGAAGTGATTCGGCCAACCAGCTCCCCATGATAATTGACAACCGGCACAACTGAAAGATCATGCTGTTTAAAAAAATGTGCAACTTCTTTGATATTGTCATCGTCTCGTACGTAAAGCGATTTGTACTCATCTTCATGTTCCATCAACATGGCCTTGTACGTTTTGGAAAAGTCAAAAGTGATCAAGTCCTGAAAAGGAATCGTAAACATCAACTTCCCAAATGTTCCAACAATAAAAACATTGTGGGTATCGGCAAGGGTTTGCTTATTTTTATAAGCTTGCAGTCTGCTGATCGAGTCTTGAATCACTTCATCATAATTGGCAGAAAAGAGTTCCGTTTGCATGTACGCACCCGCTTGATCATCATCATACCGTTTTAGTTTTTTGATATCTTCCTGATCTTCTTCATCCAATGAAGATAAAATCTGTTCGGCTTTTTCTTCATCAATCTCTTCAATATCCTGCAGTAAATCTGTTGCATCATCACTGTCAAGTTCTCCAACAACTTCAACCAAGTCAGATTGCGGTAATTCTTCCAGCACACCTTTAAGGTATTTTTCCGGTAATTCAAGCGCAATATCACCTAAGTATTCATTGGGAATTTTTTGCAAAAAAGTGTTAAAAAGTGTTTCATCACTTTTATGTATGCGCTTGAGAGATTTTGCAACATCATGCGCTGAAATTTCACTGTGGGCAGGATCTTCCAAAAACTGTTCAACAAGGTTGATATGATTCTCTATATCTTTCTCTTTTGACATCCAAAACTCCTATCGCTGATGGGTGGTTATCCCAAAATATAGCAAACTTTTACTAAACACCCTCTTTTGTAGTACCAAGTGTACTGTTTTCTTCGAGATCCTGCAAAGAACTGTCCATTTTTTCACAATGTGCATTGGCTTTTAGCAGATTGTCCATTTTTCGTATATAGAGTTTTGTACTGGCATTAAAAGCACGTCGTTTCTCTCCACTGAGACCTTTTGTAAACACGATTTTTAAAGCCGGATTAATCCATCTGTTGTTAAGACTCAGACCAAAATGCAGATGCGGGCCGGTACTTCGGCCTGTATTTCCCGAATAAGCAATCAATTGCCCTGTTTTTACCCGTTGTCCTACGTGGGTATGAAAACGGCTTAAATGTCCATACAGCGTTTTATAGCCGGCAGGATGTCTGATGATCACACAATTGCCGTACCCGCCTTTCCTGCCGGCAAATATAACCCTGCCATTATATGCTGCCTTGATGGGTGTTCCCGTAGGTGTGGCATAGTCAATCCCGTGATGTGCCCGATATCGATGCAGGATAGGATGCCATCTTTTGAGTGTAAATTTGGAAGAGATCCTTTTATAACGGCATGGTACGATAAATGAAGAGGTATTTGTCGTTTTCCCTTTTTTATCATAGTACTTTCCATCCAGCGCTAAAAACTGATAATATTTTTTCCCCCTCTGTTCGATCATCGCAGCTTCTATCTTTTGCTCTCCAAAAAATCTTCCCAGACGCTTTTTTTCTGTATAATAGACTACCAGTCTGTCTCCCAGGCGAACCTTTTTAAAATTGATCACTTTACGAAAGAGACGTTCAATACCCAGCGACAATTCGAAATTTTCTGTTTTATTTAAAATGTCACGGGATGGGATATCCTCAAAAGTGACAAAAAGTGATTTTTGATGTGTCTCATAGATGATAGGAATAACACTGGCATGATATTTTCTGTCATTACCTTTGATAATATGCAATTCAAGTTCGTCATTCAGCGGGAGCAGAACCTGTTCTATACTGCCGTCATCTGCTTTTAATACCTGATAAATAGTATTGACACGGATATCTGCCAGCAGTTTCTCATCCTCGCTGTCCATTTCATAGTAGAGTTTAAGCGGCATTTGATTTTCCTGTAAAAAGGCAAGCAGTGTTTCACCGCTGCCCCAAACATGATCCTCTACCATTTTATTGCTCAATGACAAAGCATAAAGAGGAGAAAGTGTTAAAAAAGCAAACAGTATAAATTTGATAAACAAAAGTAAAAATCCTGATAGTTATTTGTCTTGGGAATTATACTGAAAGTAAATAAATTTTTTTGTATAATAGTTACAAAAAAGAAGAAGGTTCTTTATGCTATTTAAATTGGTAACATTCTTAGTCTTACTAAGCTCTACACTTTTTGCTCAAACAAATTTCTCTGCCATACACACTAAAATTTTGACAGTCACTAAAAATACTATCACCGTTCCTGCCAACCAGGAAGTAGCTTTGGGTGCTACAGGCGTCATCATGCATGCTTTTGATGAGAGCCATAAAACTATCATCTCAGCTGTCACTGTCATCAAAAAAGATGCAAACAAACTTGTTTTGTCACTCTCCCCTTTTAAAGGTATCAGCCAACAGATTTTGCCCTCTTACAAAATCCAGCCCAAAGTAGGTGATGAAGTGATCTTGAACTTTTTATATACCCGGGCTATGGCTATCGTTCCTGATGAAGCTACCTACAATCTTGTGACAAAAAGTTATAATGCTTTTGACTGGGTTCACCCTGATATTTTTGCATCACAATTGGCTGCAGCATACACACCAACCCCTACAAAAGAGACAATTCAGACCATGTGTAGAGAGCAAAATATCGGTATCGTTTTATTTGCTATCGATACCAAAGGATATTTTACAGATTGTCAGAGTTTACGTGTTTTAAACTCTATACCACTGCCAAAAGCCAAGCATCAAAAAAACCCTTTTTACAGCCGTATAGAAGGAATAAAAGGCCGTTTGTTTGGCATGATAGGTGGCAAAGGTATCACAGATTTTGACAGTTTTTATAGCAAATTATTAGGGGAAAAATAATGTTGGAAAAAAAACATCTCAAGGCTTTTAAAAAGATTGTTGGTGAAGAGAATATCTATGATGATAAAGCCCATATGATCGCTTACTCCTATGATGCCACCCGTACCCGTTATGAGCCTGATGCTGTCATCTTCCCCCGTCATGAAGAAGATGTCAGTGCTATTTTAACCTATTGTAATAATCATAAGATAGTCATCACCCCACGCGGTGCCGGAAGCGGTTTTACCGGTGGTGCCCTCCCGGCCAATGGCGGTATTGTACTGGCACTTGAAAAACACATGAACCAAATTATCGAAATTGATTTGGAAAATATGCTTGCTATCGTGCAGCCAGGTGTTATCAATATGGACTTGCAAAAACATGTGGAAGAACTGGGTCTTTTTTACCCGCCTGATCCTGCCAGTGAACAATACTCTACACTGGGAGGAAATGTCAGTGAAAATGCCGGAGGGATGCGTGCTGCCAAATATGGTATCACCAAAGACTATGTGATGGCACTGCGTGCTGTACGTGCCAACGGTGATGTCATTCGGGCAGGCAAACGTACGATCAAAGATGTAGCAGGCTACAATATAGCAGGCATACTCACAGCCAGTGAAGGCACTTTGGCAGTGATCACTGAAATCACACTCAAACTGCTGCCAAAACCTGCATATGCTTCTTCTTATATGGCTGTTTTTCCCACTGTAGAAGATGCGATGAATGCTGTCTTTAAATCACTTGCATCAGGAGCCAACCCTGTTGCTATGGAATTTATCGACTCACTTTCTGTTAAAGCAATCAAACAAAAACTCGGTGTTGTTCTACCCGAAGAAGCAGGTGCTTTACTCATTGGTGATGTAGATGGCAATGTTGCAGAAGAAGTTGCGTTTCAGATAGAGACACTGGAACGTTCTTTTAAAGAAAACGGCTGTAGTGATTTTCAAGTAGCGACTGAGGCAAAAGAGCGCGAAGCAATCTGGTATGCCAGACGTAATGTCTCCCAGTGTGTGACGCTCTATGGCAGTAAAAAACTCAATGAAGATATCTCTGTGCCCAGAAGCAAGCTTCCCCAGGCGCTGGAACGCATCTATAAAATAGGCGAAAAATATGGTTTTTCAGTACCTTGCTTTGGACATGCCGGTGATGGCAATATCCACGTTAATGTTATGGTGGACGGCAGCCAGGAAAAAGAGCTGGAAGATGGACATAAAGCTATTGAAGAGATCTTTCAACTGGTCGTAGATATGGGTGGTACACTCAGTGGTGAGCATGGTATCGGCCTCTCCAAAGCACCTTTTATGAGTATCGCTTTTAATGAGGCGGAGCTGGCATTGTTTCATGCTATTAAAGAAGCGTTTGATCCTAACAATATCCTCAATCCAGGCAAAATGGCCCTATGAAAGCAGTCGATAAGGTAAAATGGCACAAAAAAGTCAAAGCTTACTTTATCGACCATAATCTCCTGCATTATGCCTCTTCTCTTAGTTTTCATACGATTTTGGCACTGATTCCTATCCTGCTGATCTCTTTTTACATTTTTACAAAACTGCCTTTTTTTGACACTACCCTTGCCAATGTCAAAGCATTTATTTTTTCCTCTATTATGCCTGTTCGTCATGAGATGATATCGGGTTATATCGATACTTTTATGGCAAATACTGCCAAGATGGGCTATCTGGGTGTTGCTTTTGTGCTCTATGTATCGGTGATGTTTTTTGATGATTTTGAATACGTAGTCAATAAGATATTCAATATCCCTCCCAGACGTTTTTTTCACTCTATCATGATATATCTTTTTATCACGATCATGATGCCTCTGGGACTGGGACTCTCACTGTTTCTCTCCATCAAAGCCAATATTCTCCTGCATAGTTATCACTATACGGAATCTGTCAATATCCTGGCATTGAGCTCTTATCTTATCGCCTGGCTGCTTTTTTTCATACTCTACAGTATCTCTGCCAACACAAAAGTGCATTTTAAAAGTGCTTTTATCGCTTCATTGGCAGCATCCCTGGTCTGGTTTGCCTCAAAAACACTCTTTTTCTATTATGTCACTTTCAATAAAACCTATACCAGTATCTATGGTTCTTTTTCAACTATCATGTTCTTTTTGATCTGGATATATGTCTCCTGGATGATTTTTCTTTATGGTGTTAAATTCTGCTATCTTTTAAATAATCAATATAAAAAGCAAAAACAGCAGCAGTAACAGCCACAAAAACCTTTTATCAAAAATAGCCAGTATCGAGAGCGCTATATAAACGATCAAAAACCATAAAGGTGTTTTCCAGGCAATTGTCTGGCCTGAAAGTGCAAATAGTTTTTCCAGCCAAGGATCCAAAGCACCTCCCAGACCTACGATATGAAGCAGCATTTCAAGAGGGTAAAAAAGAGCAAAAAGCATCGAAAGAAAAGGCGATCCCAGCTGCCAATAGGAAAAAGACGTAAAGATAGTGTGCACAATGGGAAGCATCGCAGCATAAACCCAAAAATTGATCAGGATAAAAATCTGCCAATTATGAAGATCTTTAAAGTAGTGCAAAAAAAGATAGATATAAAATATCCCGCTGACAGAGAACCAAAATCCAATTGAAAAAAACAAAGCTGGTTTTAAAGCGATGATCAATCCTACAGCCACTGCCAGCACTTCAAAACTCAAAATCCTGATGTGCCGGTGATAGAGCAAAAATCCAAAAGCCAACATGACAAATGAACGAATTAAGGCAGGTGTAAAATCAAGCATCCATACATACAAATAGAGTATCATGATAATAAAAACACTCAAATCAAACTTCCTGTTGCGATAGGGGAAATATCGATCCTGCAAAAAAGTGTAAGGTTTGGAAAAAAGCAGATATAAGAGTCCAAATAAAAAACCAAGATGATACCCACTGATGGCAATCAGATGTGATATCCCCAGCATGGATACTTTTTCCCGCAGGGATTTGGGGATGGGTGACGCTAAAAAAAGTGCAGAAAAAAGCGCTTGTTCCCTCTCATTGTCATGCTGGCTTGTGATATAGGTTTGCAGCTCTTTTTTGACACTATCATGATAAGCTAAAAGCTCGATATCAAAACTGGGTGCATAAAATGATTTCAGAAAATCCAAAAATGTAATCTTGTCCGTGATGATGCCAATACGCACTTTTCTCTGGATTAAATTTTTGATATCTTCATAATTGGTTGTGATGAACTGATACCCCGCATCACTTTTTAATTTAAGTACATGATAGGTTTTACCATGTTTACTCGTCTTTGTATATTGGTTGGTGACGGTAGCAGTAGTATGAAAAAATTTATTTTCAACTGCCTTGTGATAGAGATGATACTGATAGCCCAGATTGGATAGCAGTACGCTCATCAGAAAAAGCGCAAAAAGTAAAACCTCTTTTTTACGCTCAAACAGACTGAGTTTTAAATCAGCATTCACTAGATAGGCGGCAGGGTTACATTACTGTGTGCCGCATCATACTCTGCACTTTCATACACGATTTCTACCGGGACATTGCCTTTTTCCACAAAACGGGTAAACATCTTTTGAAAGATCAGATGTGCTACACCAATAGGTCCATTTCTGTTTTTACCGACGATGATCTCTGTCTCTTCTTCCACTTTTTCTTTAAAATCGCTTTTGTATTCCTGTCCTTCCGCTTTGGCACGCTTCTCTTTTTCTGCCTCTTCACGCATACGATACACATCATCACGATAGACAAACATAATCATATCTGCATCTTGCTCGATAGAACCAGACTCCCGGATATCAGAAAGCATAGGACGTTTGTCATTTCGACTCTCAAGTCCACGATTGAGTTGTGAAAGTGCAATGATAGGTATATTCAGTTCACGCGCCAACAGCTTCAGCCCCCGTGAAATCTCACTCACTTCCAGGTGTCTGTCTTTGCCACCGCTTCCATTCATCAACTGCAAATAATCAATTATACAGAGTGAAATATCCTGATGCTGGGATTTGAGTTTGCGTAGTTTGGATCTGAGTTGATGGATATTGAGCATCCCGTCATCATCTACAAAAAGTTGCTGTCTGGACATCTCATCACTTGCAGCAGTCAAACGGCTCCACTGATCATCATCCAAATCACCCACACGCAGTTTCTGTAAAGGGATAGAAGTCTTTGCAGCAAGCATACGAAGCATCAACTGTTCTGCCGGCATTTCCAGTGAAAATACCGCTACTCCTCTTGCATCATCCAGCGCTTTTTGTGCGAGATTGAGTGTAAAAGCTGTTTTACCCATAGCAGGACGTGCTGCAATGATGATAAGATCACCTTCTCCAAATCCCGCTGTAAGGTCGTTGAGTTCACCATAGCCTGTGTCAACACCCACTACACCGGAATTGCCCCGTTTTTTCATCTCATGGATATGCTCAATTGTGGATTTCACCATCTCCATTGATTCTCTAAACTCTTTTGTCGCTGAATCCAGAGAAATCTCATACAGTTTTTTTTGTACCAGATCCAGCACATCTTCGCTGGGAAGATCCTGTTCAACAGCTACTGATTTAATCTCCGTAGTCAGTTGTACCAACTCTCTTTTGATCGCTTTTTCTTTGATCTCATCCACATAGGCAGCGGTATTGGTGATCGGGTTGGTGACTAAAATCTCAGAAAAAACGTCTTCTTTAAAAGCATTCTCTTTCACAAGGCGGTTTTTTAAAAACTCTTCATCGATTGGAGAGCCTTCAGTATTTAACTCTGCCATCGCTTTAAAGATAGCCTGATGATCAGGTAGATAAAAATCCCCTGGTTTCAGGGCAGCTGCGATATCTTCATAAACAGAAGGTTCAAAGATGATAGAGCTTAAAACGGCTCTTTCAATATTAAGGTTTTGCAGTTGATTGCTCATATTAATGGTCTCCTTTTTGAGAGGCAAAGCCCCTCAAAAATTCCTCGCACTAAAGCTTTGGCTGCGCCAAGAGTATATGGTCTCCTTTTTGAGAGGCAAAGCCCCTCAAAAATTCCTCGCACTAAAGCTTTGGCTGCGCCAAGAGTATATGGTCTCCTTTTTGAGAGGTAAAGCCCCTCAAAAATTCCCCGCACTGAAGCTTTGGCTTGGACAAGCGTTATCATTATGCAAGTTCCTTCGCGGCAGCTTCCACTTCTTGTAAAAAGCGCTCCACAAGGTTTTTTTCATCGAGGTTTGCTACCACTTCCCCTTTTCGCATCACAAGCCCTGAGCCTTTTCCATAGGCGATAGCCACATCTGCGCCTTTGGCTTCACCGATGGCATTGACGACACAGCCCATCACAGAGATATTGAGTGGGGTTTTGATGTGTTTGGTTGCCTCTTCCACCTCAGCAACTGCCTTGACCAAGTCAGCTTCGATACGTCCACAGGTGGGGCAGGAGATGATATTGACTCCGTCTTTGACCGCGCCTGAATCTTTGAGTATCGCGCGCCCTACTTCTATCTCTTTTTCCAACTCTCCCGTGATAGAGATACGCATCGTATCACCGATACCATCAAGGATGAGAGAACCCAGCCCGATAGCAGACTTGATAGTCGAGTGAAAAAGTGTCCCCGCTTCCGTCACGCCCAAATGAAAAGGATACTCCACTTGAGGACGCAGACTGCGATATGCTGCTACGGTTCGCTGAACATCAGAAGCTTTGAGTGAGACTTTGATATCTGTAAAACCCAAATCTTCCAAAAACTTGATATTGTAAAGTGCAGAAGCGACCATCCCTTCCGCTGTCTGACCATACTTTTGCTCAAACTGATCTTCCAAAGAACCACAATTGACCCCGATACGGATGGGGAGACTTCGCGCTTGGCAGGCTTTGACTATCTCTGTGATTTTATGTTTGGCAGAGATATTTCCGGGATTAAAACGGATACAGTCCACCACCTCTGCCGCTACAAGTGCAAGCTTATAGTTGTAGTGTATATCTGCCACAAGCGGTAAAGAAGTATTGGCTTTGATCTCCTTAAGTGCCAAAGCATCTTCCATATCCGGCACCGCCACACGCACGATATCCGCGCCTGCAAAGTGCAAACGGCGTATCTGTTCATTGGTCGAAGCCACATCACGCGTCTTGGTGTATGTCATAGATTGAACCGAGATAGGTGCGTCACCACCAACTGCTACATTGCCGACCATAATTTGTTTTGTTGGGTATCTTTTTATCATGTGTTTTTATCCAAATGTTTTTGTAATTTTACGATATATATTTCTAACTCATCCAACTTATCATGACAAATCTCATATATAGTCTCTGCGTCTATCGCGATATAGTGATGTGTTAAAATTTCTCTTGTTTTGATAATTTTGCTCCAGTAGTTTTTGTCCGCTACTTCAAGTAAAAATGCTTGCTCTCGTTTATCGATATTTTTGATAGCTTCACCAATAGACTGTAAACGCATAGATATGCCATCTAGCTTATCGATACCCTCATCATCTTCCAAAAAATCATCACTTGAATGTATCCCTTCAAATCTTCTTTTGATGAGGGAGATACTCTCCTGGATGAACTTTAACAGTTCATGGATAGTAGCTTTATCCATAAATAACTTCTTTTTTGATGTTCTTTATGATGACTTGATTGTTCCCTTTATGTTTATGGATGATATCTATTTTATGATGATACAACTCTTCAAGATAGACCCACAGTCCAGCTAAATTATCAAATGTTTTATGCTCAAACTCCACATAAAAGTCGATATCGCTATCTTCTTTTTGCTTCTCTTTGGCGTAAGAGCCAAAAAGCCCGATTTTGGCTACTGCAAAATTCTTTTGTAAGTATGATTTGTGCTGTTTGAGTGTCTCTAAAATTTCATTTTTATTCATAAAAAGATTATACTAAAAAATTATGAAAAAGTCACAGGGTCTATATCAATCTCGCAATTTTTACTTTTACAGCGCCCCACTGCTTCTAAAAGTGCTTTTGCCGAGTCACTTCGCAGAAGTATCTGATAGCGAAACTTTGAGGCTATTTTGGCGATAGGGGCTTCACCTGCACCGATGATCTCTATATCATGATAGTTTTCTAAACACGCCCGTACCTGCGCCATCTCTTCCATCGCGCGATTTTTATATTTGCCTGCTATCTGCACTTTCATCAACTTTGTAAACGGCGGGTACAAGCCCTCGCGAAAGGAGAGTTCATCTTTTAAAAATGCTTCATAATCCTCCAGATAGCGTTCAAAAAACTCCCTGTTTTGCGTCTGTATGAGTACCCTGCCCTCACCTTTTCTTCCTGATCTCCCAGCTATTTGAAGCAGTAGAGACATCGCCTTTTCCCGTGCGCGAAAATCCGGCTGTGAAAGGATAGTATCTATACCGATTATAACGGCTAAATCCACCCCCAGATAATTGTGCCCTTTTGAAAGCATCTGCGTGCCTACCAGAATATCTATCTCTTTGTCATTAAAAGATTTGAGCACTTTTTTAAGCTTGGTCTCCGTGGTGATTGCATCCCTGTCAAACTTCGATATGCGCTTATCATGATAGATTGCTTCCAGCTCCTTTACGACCTCAGCTGTCCCTATACGCCCCACACGCATATCCTCTTTTTTACAAGAAGGACACACCCCAGCAATCCTCTCTGTATAGTGACAGTAGTGACAAACAAGCGCATTTTTCTCCAGATGCAAACTCATCCCAACAGAACAGTAAGGACACTCCACAAACGCCCCACAATCATGACAGCTCAGATACTTAAAATTTGCCCGTGTGGGTAAAAAGACGATGACTTGTTTGCTAGAGTCTATACTCTTGCTAATCTCCGCTATCATATACTCTGTAAGTGCACTGTCAGAAGCATCAAACAGATAGCGTTTTTGACTATCATGATAGGTGCCTTTTAAGCGAAAGAAGGGGAACTTTTTATACGAAGTCAGTGACGGGGTAGCAGAGCCTAAAAGGACTTT
>JANTGR010000015.1 GCA_024762875.1 Sulfurospirillum sp. | reverse complement strand
TCAATTGGTATGGCAAAAGCGGCACTTGAAGTGATGGATGGCTTTAATCTCTTTGGCAACGTACCCAGTCAGGCAGCGGTCGTGCATGTATTTCATACAGATATTGCCCGTTTGCGTTTTACGCTGCAGAGTTTATTACCGCGTGAGTCGGTCTCCAAAGAGACAGATGCCTCTTTGCTGAGTATCATCGGTTATCCGGCATATGCTGTCGAAGATGAAGCACGTGTCAAAGTGACACGGGATAAAATCATCAAGAAACTCTCCGGCAGATACGGCTGTAAACGATTTTTACTTGATGGACACCAAAGCAGTATAGAAGATGCTTCCCGCCTGCACTATGAACCGGCTGAATTGCGTGCATTTGAAAATATCGAATCAGAGTGGCCTCTCTTTTATACTTATCTGCTTCTGGATGCTTTACTGCGAAATGATGGTGAGGCAATAGAGTTATGGCAGCATAAACTACAGCCTCTATTTATAGAGCAGGAAGGTACGCAGCTTTTACCGGAACTCTATATCGTACCAAAAGAGTCCATTGAAGCGGAAAAAGAAAATCCCGGAAGTCAGACCCGATATCCCAATGAAAATATACCGCTGGTATGGGCACAAAGTCTTTATATGCTCTCAGATATGATATTGGATGGCATTTTATCTACCAATGATATTGACCCTCTGCGTCGCCGCGAGAGAATAGGGCATAAACGTATGACTCACCCCCTGGTAGCAGTATTGGCTGAAAATGATTCGGTAAAACAGCGTTTACTTGATTTTGGTTTTGAGAGTGAGACGCTGGAAGAAGTCCAGCCTGTTAAAATTATGCATGCACCACAGCTTTCACATGTTCATACGGTGCTGGGAAAAAATGAAAAACTCTCCTTAAGCGGTCGGCCGTTTTTAGTAGCACGTACGATTACAACATCACGCCTGCATATTTTGGCAGGAGAGAAAATCATCTTTTTACCATATTATTTTAATCCGCTTGGGTTTTATTTTAGTTATGACAATACGCTGCTGGTAGAACAGTTTAGACTTTCACTGAAGTTTCTTGCCGGAAACTGGGATCAGGTGGGACAGCCTATCGTCGTTTTTTTGGTACGTGAAGATATGCTTTTAGAAAGTGATCAGAGTGCTGTTTTGTCGTTGTTACATGATTTTCAAACACAGATGTGTAATACGATTGAAATCTCGACAGGGAAACTGGGACAGCTTTTAACTACCGCGGCAGTTGAACGCATCGATGATATTCATGGTTTGACTTTTACAGATATAGCGTTTCCCATAGACAGAAAAAGTGTGTGTCAGACTAACTCCGAGAACAAAACGACACCGCCATTGAGCGTAGAAGAGTTAAAATGGCTTGAAGAAATGGATGCAGATGCATTGTCTCAGACCCTGGTCAATAATGACCATCGAGGGATTAAAGTACATGCATTGGGTTTGTTATGGCAACAAAACGGTCCAGAATTTGAAGTCATGGCAGATGATGAGAAAAAGCCGCTTTATCAACTTGCAAGAAGGCTTTATGAAGTCGCTGCAGCTTGTCATGACTGGGCAGTGGTGCGTCATCTGGCAGATATTACAGGCAAATATGATGATAGGTTGGAGGATGTACTTCTTGATATCATGATACGGCAAAAGCGTTTGGCTGTAGGACGTGCGTATAATCCCAAAGCGACTTTTTCTAAACCTATGGAGAGTACGGCTATCGTGAAGATCATCGCAGAATTTTGCGGCAATAATATTGCTGAACGGGCTTTGACACAAGAAATTATCCTGCATCTTGGCAATTTGATACGTACAGAATCAGAGTTGTTTGACAATATGCTGACGCTTAGAAGCTGGTATTTTGTACAACTGCTAGTCGGACAGATCAGTCGGGAACAGCGTATCCCTATCGGTGATGCTTATGCGAAGTTGCTGAGTTTGTCACCACATGCCGTTTTTGAGCGTATGCGTGCTATCATGCGGGCTTTTAGCCATGAAGAGAGCTTTCTGAAAGAGCAAGAAAATCTAAAAGCGATGGATGTTTCAGAATTTGATATCAATAAGACAGTCGTGACTGTTTCCCAATGGCCAGAGGAAAAAGATTGGTCTTTGTGGCGCCAGAAAGCAGGGATGCTGAGTCGTTTTACTCCCCGTTTTTACAAAGATATCTGGCATATGCTGCAGCAGTGCAGGGGATTGGTGATTGGTGATAAATATAATGTAAAAAACCGCATCAGTTCAGAATTGACTTTGGATGTTACAGCAGGAGAACGCAGCTTTGAACTCCAGATAGATAATCTACTGCAGAGTATCGAGGCTCCGGACTATCGTCAGCTAAATATCGAAGCACTGGAAAGTTTGGCAAGAGCGTTTAAACAAAATCCTAAAATGTATGTAGATAGTGATGTGATTTTGGATGTTCTGATCGGACATGCTGTCAGACTGATGTGGGAAAGCTATCATGATAGAGGCGATTATAATGAGCAGCGGGGAGAGGCGTGGGAGAGATTTTACAAATTATCACCGCAAGAGGCTGATGAAGGTTTTATCAAAGCATTGTTCTATTTGATAGAATCTTAAAACAATAATAAGGAATAGATGATGATACTGGCAGGGGATATAGGCGGTACGAAAACCAATTTGGCACTATTTGATGTGGTGGACGATAGACTGCAAGTCACCGCACAAACACAATTTAAGAGCAGAGATTTTAAAAGTCTGGGAGATGTTATCCGTACTTTTGGGCAGGAACATGAAACACACAGCATAGAAGCGGCTTGTTTTGGTATCGCTGGCCCTGTGGTCAATGGCCGATGCCAGACCACGAACCTGCCTTGGGATATCACGGACAAAGATTTAAAAGAGCAGTTGGCAACACAAAAAGTACGGCTGCTGAATGATCTTGAAGCAACAGCCTATGGGATGCTTTATCTGCCGGAAGATGCATTTGTCAATCTCAATCCCGGTGGACGCAAGAGAGAAGGTAATTGTGCTGTCATCGCAGCAGGTACAGGCCTGGGAGAAGCGATGCTATATTTTGACGGTAATGCACATCATCCGATTGGTTCGGAGGGAGGACATTGTGATTTTGCTCCTGTCACGACACAGCAGGATGCTCTTCTTCAATGGATGAGAAATCGTTACCCGGGACATGTGAGTTTTGAACGGATATTGTCAGGTCCGGGGATTTATACACTGTATGAGTTTTTGTGGGAATCTGGTTTTGCACCCGAACCTGCTTCTATGCGGCACCTGGAAGAGGGCGAAGACAAAAGCGCAATGATTAGTGAATGTGCATTAAAAGAGCGCGATCCCCTCTGCACAGAAACACTGCGTCTATTTGCTGAAATTTATGGGGCGGAAGCGGGTAATCTGGCACTCAAGTCAATGTCCTTGGGAGGTGTTTACATTGGAGGAGGTATTGCGCCCAAAATTTTACCTTTTTTGACCAATCATCATTTTATGAACGGGTTTGCCGGTAAAGGGCGTTTTGAGGAATTACTGCGGGGTATGCAGGTGAAAATTGCATTGAATGCTGAAACAGCACTATTGGGCGCAGCACATTTTGCGATTGACCGCTTGTAATTTTAGATAATTGATAGTAAGATGCAGCAGATATCTTATTTAAGGAGATAAAATGATAAAAATTACAAAAAAAAAGAACAAGGCATGGGTAACGTTTACCTATAAACCGACTCAAAAAGTCTCTTCTGTTATTCTCTCAGGCAGTTGGAATGATTGGGCTGGAGAGAGTATGAAAGAGAAAAAAAACGGAGAATTTTATATCACAAAAGTACTAGAGTGTGGAAAAAATTATGAATGTCGCTATTTTGTCAATGAAAAAGAGTGGTACAATGAATCCCAATTGCCTGTCGTTGACAATCCGCATGGATCACACAATTCACTTTTAGCCCTTTAAAAGGCTAAAAAGATTGATCTCATAGAGTGACTTTTTTTAGATACAATACTCCAAGCGGTGGAAGTGTCAGTTCTATAGAATTTTCCTGACCATGGCTAAAGAGGGCTTGGCTGCGTAGTATACCTGTATTGCCGATATTCCATCCTTCATAATAACTTGATTGTGAATTAAAAATTTCCTGATAGCTTCCGGCACTTGGCACACCGATACGATAGGCACTGCGTGTAGTGTCTGAAAAATTGCAAATGACCAATATACTTTCATCAGCATGATCACTTTTACGTAAAAAACTGATACAGTTGTGTTGATAGTCACTGTCATCAATCCACTGAAAACCTTCTCTTTTTTCATCATATAAATGTAGGGCTTTTTCATCTTTATAGAGCACATTTAAGTCACTGACCATCTTTTTCAATTTGAGATGTGAAGGATGTTGTAGTAAATGCCAGTCCAGACTCTGTTTGTAATTCCATTCAGCAAATTGGGCAAATTCACCACCCATAAAGAGGAGTTTTTTCCCAGGATGGGCAATCATATAGGCAAAAAGCATACGAAGATTGGCAAATTTTTGATTGTTGTCTCCAGGCATTTTGTTAATGAGAGAACCTTTCATATGCACTACCTCGTCATGGCTGAGCGGTAGGACAAAATTTTCATCAAAGCTGTACCACATGCTGAATGTAAGTTGATGATGATGATATTGGCGGTGAATAGGGTCAAAACTTAGATATTTTAAACTGTCATGCATCCAGCCCATGTTCCATTTAAAGCCAAAGCCAAGTCCTCCGATACTGACTGGTCTTGTTACCATTGGCCAGGCAGTGGATTCTTCGGCAATCATCACGGTATCCGGGAAAGCGCCATACGTAGCGGTATTGAGTTCTCTTAAAAACTGTACTGCCTCAAGATTTTCGTTGCCGCCATATTTGTTGGGTATCCATTCTCCCTCTTTTCTGGCATAATCCAGATGAAGCATGGAAGCAACTGCATCAACACGGATGCCATCGATATGATACTTCTCCAGCCAAAACATAGCCGATGAAATCAAAAAGGCACGTACTTCGTTGCGGCCATAGTTGAAAATGATGCTGCCCCATTCAGGATGAAATCCCTGGCGTGGATCTTCATGCTCATAAAGGGCTGATCCATCAAAGTTAATGAGTCCATGCATATCAACAGCGAAGTGAGACGGTACCCAGTCCATGATCACTCCAATATCATGCTTGTGCATGGTTTCTATGAGAAACATCAGATCTTCAGGCTCACCAAAACGTGCAGTAGGAGCAAAATAGCCTGTTACCTGATAGCCCCATGAACCATAAAAAGGATATTCGGTAAACGGGAGAAACTCTACATGTGTATAGTGCATCTCTTTTAGATATGCAGCAAGTTCTACAGCCATTTCACGGTATGTTAAAAACCGGTTTTCTTCTTCAACTTTTCTTTTCCACGAACCCAGATGCACTTCATAGATATTGATTGGTGCATTGTGGGCATTGTATTTGTGGCGCTTTTTCATCCATTGCTTGTCTTGCCATTGGTATTGTTCTATATCCCAGATCCGTGAAGCGGATTTTGCGGGTATTTCACTAAAAAAAGCGTAAGGATCACTTTTCTCATGCACAATATTGTGCAGTCTTGAATGGATCTGATACTTATAGGTGAGTCCTGTCTCAACTCCTTCTATAAATCCTTCCCAAATGCCAGAGCCGTCTTCTCGTAACTTTAGCGGATGTACTGATGCATCGTAATTGTTAAAATCACCCTTGACATATACTGAAGCAGCATTTGGAGCCCAGAGAGCAAAATAAATACCTTCTTTTTTCTGACGCTGCATACGATGTGCACCCATCTTTTCATAAAGCTTGACATGTTTTCCCTCTTTAAAAAGATGGATATCATAGTCACTAAAGCGTGTGATATCATGATAGATCTTCTGCTGCTGCATTATTAATCCTTATTGGTATTGACGACATTTACGTTTAGAAGAAGCATAATGATATATATCTTCATAAGCTTTGGCGGCATCTTCCCATCCAAAGTGCTGTTGCATGGCATGGTGGATAAGGTGTTGCATGGCCTGTGGGTTTTCATACCATGTTTTAACTGCCCATTCAACTGTCCCCAATAGTGCCTGCGGTGTAGCATCATAAAATTTGAATCCATTACCAGAACCACTGAGAGGATCATAGTTTTCTATAGTATCATCCAATCCTCCAGTGGCACGTACGATCGGCAGCGTCCCATAACGTAGACTGTAGATTTGGTTAAGACCGCAGGGTTCGAACAACGAAGGCATCAAAAAGAAATCACTGCCTGCTTCGATCTGATGTGCCAAATCATTGCGATAGCCGATATAACAGGCGAATTTATCCGGGTATTTTGCTGCGATATCGCTAAAAAAGTTTTCTGCCCATTTCTCACCCGTTCCCAGCAGGACAATTTGTATATCCATATGCAGCATCTGGGCAATAGACTGAGAAAGCAGGGTGATGCCTTTTTGTTCTGCCAAACGACCTACCAGTCCAATGACAGGTACTTCTTCTCTTTGTGGGAGATTAAAAGTCTCTTGCAGCTCTTTTTTACAGACTTTTTTCCCTTTCATATTATCATGATCATATTTTTGTGTGATCAAAGGGTCAATGGCAGGGTTCCACTCCTCATAATCCACACCGTTTAGGATACCAAAAAGTTTGTTTTGATATTTTTGCATGATGCCTTCCAGCCCCCAGCCAAACTCTTGTGTTTTGATTTCCTGTGCATATTTCCGGCTCACAGCATTGATGGCATCACTGTGCACGATGCCGCCTTTGAGAAGGTTGACACCATCAAAATCTTCAAGTTCTTCATAATTGAAATGTTCCCATCCAACTCCTAAAACATCCATTGCCCCTTTATAGAAACGTCCTTGATGCTGGAGATTATGCAGTGTGAGGAGAGTGGCACTGTTTTCAAAGTCTTTGTCATAAGCATACTGGGTATTTAAAAGCAGAGGAATGGCTGCTGTGTGCCAGTCATTGCAATGGATGATATCAGGTTTAAAACGCAGCTTTTTCGCAACTTGCATGGCTGCTTTGGAAAAAAAGATAAAACGGTTGTCGTTATCTATATAAGCATACCCATTTTCATCATATAAGCCTTTTCGTCCAAAAAAAGCCTCATGCTCTACAAAATAGACTGGTACGTCACTGCCGGGCAACAGACCTTCATAAATCTGCGCCCATAGTTCCCCATAAGAACCAAGCGGTACACCCAGGGATCCTTCAAGTGGCTTGAGCCGATACTTCTCTTTATCGATAATATAATAGCGCGGCATAACAATACGTACATCATGTCCCAGCTTTTTGAGTGCTTTTGGCAGTGCTCCGGCGACATCCGCCAATCCACCGCTTTTGGCAAAAGGGACAACTTCACTGGCGACAAATAAAATTTTCATCCGTTTTTCTCCTCTTTTAATTTTTCTGCTGCCATTTCAGGTAAAACAGGATTGATATGTACATTTGTGCCAAATTCATAACCGGCAAGTGTGTATAAACGCGGTATAATTTGGATATGAAATGTAAAAAACTGATCCATCTGATAAAAATAGTTTGGATTCACATGTTCAATCTGCTGTGGAGGATTTTTGAAAATCATATTGAAATCAAAATTTCCCAAAACAGTATATAGTTTTTTATAGACATTTTGCAGCGCTTTGGATAACTCTTTTAAAGTATCTGTATGCAGGGAGGCAAGATTACTTTTTTGTTCTTTTGGCGCAATGATCACTTCAAAAGCATGAAGAGATGCATACGGCGTAAAAGCGATAAAAGCACTGTTTTCATAGATTACCCGCTTCTCTTCCCGGATCTCTTCGGAAACGATATCTATCAGTAAAGCACGCTTTTCTTTTTGAAAATAAGCTCTTTGCAGTTCAATTTCACGTTCAATCATAGGAGGAATAAATGCAGTTGCCAAAATCTGGGAGTGGGGATGTCTCAGTGTTGCGCCTGCTGCTGCTCCATGGTTTTTAAAAACCTGTATGTGTGCCAGGCGGATATCATGACTTAAGTCTTTGATGCGAGATGCTGCGGCTTTAAGGTATGTTTGCCATTGCTCCAGTGTATAATGATCCATATTTAAATCATGCTGTGGTGTTTCAATAATCACTTCATGGGCACCCAAACCACTCTCTTGTGTATTAAAACCGATACGTTTTGAACCAAAATGCTCTTCAATGCTCAATGCTTTGTAGAGATTGGGAACAACTCTGCATGTCCAGTTGCCATTTTTATCCTGTGCGGTGTAAATAGCATCAGGAGTTGCCTTTTCACTGCCAGGTTCAAAAGGACAAAGTGTGAGGTCATCTTCCTGTTTTGGTTTATCAAAATAGCTGGGACGATGCAGTCTCTCCGGGGCGATGATCACTTTTTCACCACGTAGTTTACAATATCTGACTTCTGACATTTATACCACCTCGATCATACCATTGAAATGAAAATGCTCTTTCAATGGTACTAAAAATCCAAGGCTTAAACCTTGGTTTGTCAAATCAAATCCTGCCTCACTTTGGCTGAGAGTGTCTAGTTTGATGATAAATATATCACATTTTTGTGAAAAAGTGAGAATGAGTGCTTTTTGTGTATAGGCGTCATCTATGCGCAAAGACTCACAGCCTTTGTATAAAACATGTTCGTCAAAAGGCTTTTTGTCTATAAGAATATCTTTGAGATTGGCAAAATGAAAATTGTGTTCTTGTAGATAAAAGAGTGTTTCCTGACATGTATTGTCTATAGATAGATCAAATAGGATACGATCCTCTTCTATAGAAAAGTTCTTTTGTAAAGTTGTCTCATTTTTATCACCATCTTTATAAATGCCGCCTTCTCTGATGAGAGAGAGCTGCTGGTTTTTGGCATGGAGCAGTTCAAAGGGCTGATTGACAAAATCACCATGTTCTGTAAAGGTTGAGGCTGCGAAGTTTTCCAGTGTCAAATTTGCATCAACGATATGGTCAATAAAACTGTTTTTTGTATACCAGTCATGTTTGAGAACTTTTTTATATTGACTAAAATCAATACCTTCATCTGCATGAATGGTAGCAATTCCTTCTTGTTCATTGGATGTCTCTTGCGGATCTGGGCTGTTTATCTGATCTGGAGCCTGCAGTACTTTATCATGATAGGCTTCATGATAGCGGCTCATGGTATTGCAGAGATTGAAACTTCTGTCTCTTATATCAAATTCTATCATCTGACCGCCCATTTTAGTATCAAAAAGCGTGATGAGGTTGTGTGAAATACATTTTATCTCTTTATAGCCATCAAGATTAATATCTTTTACTTCTGTAGTAGTACTTTTAAAATATTTTATATTTTCGCAGTCAATGATAAATCGATAGGCATTATCTCTGAGATTGGGAAGATAGGTTCCTCCAAAAACACCATGCCAGAGTACGTCATTGGTCTGTGCTTTATAGAGGCTGTCATGATAACTGCTGTTGTCGATACGTTCATGTGAGAGGGCAATTGTACGTTTGTGTATTTTGTTGGCCTCATAGTATTTGACTAAAAAATTTTTCCAGATACTGCCTTTGACAAACTTTTCACTGGTATCATTGTCAAAATGCTTTGTCACTGCATGCTTGACATTCTCTATTTTATTGGCATCGCTGCTTCGCAAAGACCACTCTCCCATTTCAAAATAGGACGTAGTTGGCAGATAAGCCAGTGAAATTGGTTTGGCACTCTGGAGATATTCTTTATACAGCATTGGCCTGATCGCGGGATTTTCCAAAGATTTTTCTATAAATTCTTTGAGCCATCCCTTCTCATAAACCCATTCATATGTTTTTGGCCAGATACCAAACTTTTCACCATCATCAAAGATCACACCGGCAGAAGTTTGTTCATCGCTGATACTTGCCAGATAATCGCAGACAATATCCGGTTTGGCAAAGGGCATCGTGTAGCGCAGCTCTTTATTGATAGGAAAAATCTTGAGACTCAGACCTTCATCTTCGGTGATAAAATAACCATTCAAGCTCTCCTTGTCGAATCCACTGCTGATAAAATGGTAATCATCTACGACGACATATTCTATGCCACAATGTACCAAATCTTTGATAATTACACTGTCCCAGACACGTTCAGTCAGCCAGAGCCCTTTGGGTGACTGATCAAAATTATCTTTGATAAAACTGCTCAGTTTTTCTATCTGTGCGATACGGTCTAGGGAAGAGATAGCTGCCAGGATTGGCTCATAAAAACCACCTGTTAAAAACTCGATTTGTCCATTCAGACTCAATTCGCGCATCAAAGCAAAAGTTTTGGGCGCATGTTCTTTGATATACTCCAAAAGCCATCCACTATAATGCACTGAAAATTTAAATGCTTTATACTGTGCGGCTACTTCAAAAAAAGGATGATAGGATTTTTCTATCGCTTCATCCAGTACATGGTGAAAGTTATCAACGGGTTGATGACAATGAAGTCCCAGCAGCAATGCGGTTTGTTTTTGTTTATTAGAATGCATTTATATGTACCAATTCTCTTTCATTTTTGTTAAACAGGTGAATTCCAGTTTAGAATACAGCGGCAGTAGTTGTAAGAGTTTATCCTCTTTAAAAAGTTTGAAGTTTATTTTTTTGCCTTTGACCAATTTTTGGTCTATTTCTATCTCAATGATACTGCCACTCATGCAGCGTATGCCCAGCGGGTCGGTATAGAGCGTCGTTTGAATCGGAATATTGAACGTATGGGTATCTTCAATGTCCATCTCCAGAGTAGCATGATGCATGATGGATGGGATGTCTCCTTTTAAAGCAATAAAACAGTGGTGTTCATCACAGCCAAAAAGGATTTTAGAAATCGTAAAGTCATGCATACTCATAGATGAAAGTTCATTTGCCAAATCAATTTCCCCGGCACCATGCCACTCAAAAAAATTGCTAAACCTGCCATCTATAGTTGCCGTGATTTTGTTGGCAGAATGTTTATAAAAAGAATTGCCAGCTTCTTTTGTATCAATGATGGGTTCCAAAATATCCTGGGGGATGCTTGTATTCATCAGGGTGTAAATATTCATCAAATGGGTACGAAAGAGTGTGTCAAAGGTTGAGGCAAGGTCTGTGTGATGATCATCTCCATACCACCAAAACCAGTCACTGCTTTCTGCTATCAAAAACTCTTTTTGGATCTTTTTGCGTGTAGGGGGATCCAAACTTTTCTCTTTTTTTTCAAAATCAGCTTTGGTGAGATAAATCAGTTCCCAGGCTCTGTTTTTCTCAGGATGCCCTATCCATATATCAAAATTTCCACTGATCCAGCTTCCCGGTTCCAAGGCATGCAAATCATTGTTGATAATAGTATTGTCTGCTAATACATCATCAAAAAAAGTTGTTTGGCACCAGGATAGTGCTTCTAGTTTTTCATAGAGTTTAAAGAAAAATGGCATGGCATTTTGGTTGTAGTGCTCCCAGGCATTTTCTCCATCAAGAATGATATTGACATTTTGATTGTCTGCACTGCTTTGATAGATCTCATGCAGCCTCTGGATCAAATCATCAACAGCACGTTCCTCATCCCAGCCGCTGTAACTGAAGCCTATAAGATCGCTCAAGGCTTTGTCTCTGAAAAAGAGATTGATGGAACGATCTTTAAAATGTAAAGTACTGTTTTTATAAATATCTTCTTTTCCAAAATGCCCGCTTTTATAGAGGACTTCTTCATCACTGCAGGCCCACTGTACACCTTTTTGACTGAGTACATCCAAAAAATCGTAACTGACAGAACCCTCTGCCGGCCAAAATCCTTTTGGTTTTTGTTCAAAAATTTTTTCATAATAGTGTATGGCATTGTCTATCTGAACAAAAGCATCTTCTTTGAGCGTTTTATCACTGTCCAGATCAGGTAAGGTTGTGTGTGAATTGGCCTGTTTGGCATTTTTGATATCAAAGAGCAGGGGAGAAATAGGATGGTTGAATGGTGTCGTGGAAACAACTATTTTCCCTTCATCCATCAACTTTTTATAATAGGGTATGATCTCTTTTATAAACAAAAAGAGAGCGTGTAAAAGTGCAAGTTTGTCTTCCTGGGTGTAACCGCGTTCTTTTTGCAGTAAACTTTTGACAACTTCATTTGATTCTCGTAGATAGTTTCCGCACCAGGCAAGTAAAAAAAGTACTTCCAGGTCTAAAATCTCTCTGTCTGTAAATGCTTCTGCCATCTGTGTATAACTATGATATTGCTCTTTTTTCAGGTAAAGATCATGATAACCCGGCAAGGGAGTGATCATCTTTTGTACATTGGAAAAAAAGAGATATTCTATGAGATATGTTTTTTCCTCAAAGTTGAGATCAAAAACTTCTCTTTTGAGAACTTTTAAAAACTTGTCATTGACAGCTTCATCTTCATAGGCTTTTAACTGTACAAGCAAAGAAGGTACGAGATTGAATGTTGCTTTGATATGGGTAAACTGATCCACATACCAAGGCATATCGTAATAATCTTTAATAGCATGTAAAAAAACCCATGGCATGATGATTTCACCGCTTAAATCATTGCAATAATAGGGCTGGTGCATATGCCATAAAAAAGAGAGAGAAAGCTTTTTATCCATTTAGCCTATCTTCCATTTCTCTATTTTTGCCAAATACTCATCCAGTATGACTTTCCCTTCAATATCATCTTTGGCTTGAATATAAAGATTGAGATTGTCGGTGTATTGATCCGGGATCATTAAGATCCAGGCACCTTTATTGAGCCAGATTTTGACACCATCAATCATCGAAGCTTCTTTGCCTTTTGCATCTTCCAGGAATTTACGCATCATTTTACCTTTGAGTGCCTGGTTGCATTCTACCTGCAATCTGGTATAGTAAAATGTGTTTATTTTGTCCACAACATCAGAAAGCTTGATATCTTGGCTAAGCAGCATCTCCATGATACGTAAACTGGCATAAGTAGAATCCCGATGTAATGAAAAATTGGTAAAGGCAAAGTTCCCTTCGAGTGAAGCGATCAAATCATATTGTGTGAGTTGTTTGGATGTGAAGTTTGCATACTGTCCACGTGTGATTTCAAGGTTTTTAAACGTGTCGTCCATGATATCCGGTGCCCAGACTGGTAAAAATACTTTTCGTTTGCTCTGCGCTTCCTGATTAAAAAGATAGAGTACACATAAAAGACCCATTTGCCGATCCAATGCTTCTCCTTTGTCACAGACGAGGGTGAGCTTTTGACCGCTTGGATAGATGATAAAACCGATATCAAGCTGCAGATTTTTGACCATTTTCTCCATATCTTCTTTGGATCGCTTGATCAAGTTTATTTGATTGGAGAGTTTATGTTCATCATAATAGGCATTGATCAATATATTATCAATACCAATCTTATTAAGGATTTGCGGATATACATGAGAGAGCATGCCATGTGTTAGATCAACAGCTATGCGAAAATTGGAGCGTTTGAGCTTTTTTAAGTCAACGACTTCATGTAGCGCTTTTTTGTACCAATCTTCTATATGATTGGCTGTTTGGATAGCACCAATTTGTTTAAAATCAACACGTCTGAAATTTTCTCTAAAAAAAGCACGTTCAATAGTTTTGGCAAGATTTGAGTCAATATAAAGCGCTTCTTCCGTAAAAAAAAGCATTTTAGTGCTGGCCGGATCGATATCCTGCATAAAATGCACACCGGCAATGACATCATCTGCAGTGCTTAAATCATAGCGCATCACAGAAATAGGGCTCCCTTTTACATCAATAATATCAATGCCAGAAGACATCAACCCACTCATAAAGGCACGTTTGAGCATCAATGAACTTCTACTGTAATCTCTTGAAACCATCACTTTACTGCCGATTGGCAGTTGAGAAGAGAGCGCCTCTGCCAACTTGGTTGCCATCTCACAGGATATTTCGATATTGGTCTTTCCTGTCACACGGCCTGCTTCAAAAATAGAGTTTTTATATTTGCTGCCTAAAATGAGGGAATTACTGACAATAGCGGCATCTTCGATCTTTTTATCAGGCCAAATAATCACATCTTTTTCAAAACTGACCAGTTGCCCGACATCACAGCCTTCTGCAAGTATAAGACCTGCTTTGGCAGTAACATTTTTTTCAATAGAATTGTTATTGCAGATGACACAGCTGTCAAATATACTATTTTTACCGACATTAACATGATCCCAAAGTACAGAATTACTAATTTTACAGCGTTCATCAACAGTAGTATCATTGCCAATTACACTGTCTTTTAGTTTGACATTCTTTCCAATAGAGACATTTTTTCCTATCAGGACAGTGCCGATAATTTCAACACTTTTATCCAGTTCAATCGCTTCTTCTGTATAGAGTATGCCATCAGGGTAGCGTACCGCTTCACCTTTTTTAATCAAATTCACTTTACCTGAAAAAACATCTTCATAGACTTCTCTGTAACTTTCCGGGTTGCCTACATCTCTCCAGTATCCGCTTGCATTGTAGCCCCAGAGTGTGACATTGCTGTTCATCAATGAAGGAAAGAGATCTTTGCCAAAATCATAATTTTCTTCCGGTGGAATTTGATCCAGAATTTCCGGTTCTATGATGTAGATACCTGTATTGATCGTATCACTGAAAACTTCTCCCCAGCTTGGTTTTTCCAGAAATTTTTCTATTTTACCTGCTTTATCTGTGATGACAACACCAAATTGCAGTGGATTTTCAACTTTGGTGAGTGTGATTGTCAGTTTAGATTTTTTAGTTTCGTGAAAAGCAAACATCTTTTTAAAATCAAAATCGGTTACTACATCGCCTGAAATGATGATGAAATTCTCATTTCCAATTAACTCTTGTGCTTTTTTAACCGCTCCGGCCGTGCCATAATCATCATCTGGAGTGATATAGTCTATTTTCATACCAAGATGGGCTCCATCTTGAAAATATTCTTTGATAATTTCGGGTTTGTAATAAAGCAAAACTATAAATTCTGTAATACCCAGATCACGCAGAGTCAACATGGTATGTTCCATCATTGGACGGTTTAAGAGGGGGAGCATCGGTTTTGGGGTAGAGTGGGTCAGTGGTTGGATTCTACTTCCAAAACCACCTGCCATGACAACAGCTTTCATAGTCTTCCTTTGAGAGATATAGATATGGGCATTTCTAATAACCTTAGGTACGCATTGCGTTATTTAGATTTTTTAGAGATGCTCATACGTTATTTTAATACTTTACATCTTAAAAGGAAAGATAATCTAAACTAATAGTTAAGGAAATGTCAAATAGGGTTAAAATGTCACACATAGAGGTTATCATGATAGCCAACATGACTATCATGATAGAAAGTTATTCTGTTTCGTCATCTTCTTTTTTAGATGTTTTTTCTTTTTGTTCCTCTTTCTCTTTTGCCTGGAGAATATCTTCATTGGCATCTTCATGGACAGCAAGGAGTGATTTCATCCCTTTTTCTTCTTCATATGCCTTGATGATTTCAACTACCTGTTTGCCTTCAATATTTTCAGTTTTATAAAGGGCAGCGACAATATTTTCAATAGCACCACTATAATCTTGTAGACGTTTTTTGACGACTTCATAGCGTTCATTGAGTAATGATTTGATATATTCATCAACATCTTCTGCCATTTTATCACTATAGCCTTTACTGCTTGTGCCGCCTTGCAAGAAAGTGCTTTGCTGCTTTTCAAGTACCATCAGTCCGGCTGTTTCACTCATACCATAGACTCCAACCATATTTTTGATGATATCTGTTGCTCTTTCAAGGTCATTGCCGGCACCGGTTGAAATCTCTTTAATGAAGACTTCTTCAGCTGCTCGTCCACCGAGTAGTACATCTATTTCAGCGATGAGCTCATGCTTTTGCATTAAAAATTTATTTTCTTCAGGCTTGTTTAGTGTATAACCCAGCGCTGCCAGACCACGTGGAACAATAGAGACTTTTGAAACTTTTTTAGCTCCTGGTGTTGTCTCAGCAATCAAGGCATGCCCACTTTCATGATAAGCTACAATTTTTTTCTCTTTTGGATTGATTCTTCTACTTTTCTTTTCAAGTCCGGCAATTGCACGTTCAACTGCTTCATAAAAATCTTTTTGTTCGACTTCTTTTTTACCTGCACGACCAGCAAGTAATGCCGCTTCATTAATAATATTTGCCAAATCAGCACCTGCCAGACCGGCTGTTAATCTGGCAATTTCCTCCAGATCTACATCATCTGAAATTTTTATTTTTTCAATATGGACTTTGAGTACCTGTACACGGCCTTTAAAGTCAGGTTGATCTACCAAAACCTGTCTGTCAAAACGACCGGGACGTAAAAGTGCCGCATCCAATACTTCAGGTCTGTTCGTCGCGGCTAACACGATAACCGGTGATTGGTCAGAACTAAATCCATCCATCTCAGCAAGCAGCTGATTGAGGGTTTGCTCTCTCTCGTCATTTCCGCCCATCATACCGCCGGCAGCTCTGCTTTTACCGATAGCATCTATCTCATCGATAAAGATAATTGCCGGTGCATCTTTTTTGGCATTTTCAAAGAGATCTCTTACCCGGCTAGCACCGACACCGACAAACATTTCGATAAAGCTTGAACCAGAAACTGAGAAAAATGGAACATCTGCTTCTCCTGCAACCGCTTTTGCCAGTAAGGTTTTACCCGTACCTGGAGGCCCTACTAAAAGTACACCTTTGGGAATTTTTGCCCCCAGTGTCATATATTTTTCTGGATATTTGAGGAAGTCAACTATTTCTTTGACCTCTTCTTTGGCTTCTTTCACCCCGGCTACATCATCAAAACGTACCTTTGGTCTTTCAGAATCAACGAGTTTTTTGCTGTTGCCCATACCGAGGATACCGCCACCCATATTTTTTTGCATACGGCTGGTAAGGAGTATCCAGATACCAAAAAAGATGAAAATCGGAATAATCCACGAAAAAAGGATGTCCGTAAACCAGTTTGTTTCACTGTATCCGCCATAAGGGATACCTTGTTGATCAAGCAGTGGTATCAGGGTGCTGTCCTGTCCTACTTTTTTGACATAATAGACAGTTTTGACACCGCCGTTTTCTGATACTGCTTTGATTGTTGTCTGCCCAATAGCAGCATAGCTAATCTCTTTTTTCTTGATCAATTCTTTGAGTTTATAGTAATTAATCGTTTTGCTTTGTGACTGCACACCACTTCCAAAAGCATTATTTTGGGCATTCATACCATCATTCATGCCACTGTTTGGTTCAATCAGCCCTTTAAATAACAGGATGATCAACAGTGAAAAGATAGCAAAAATGACTAGTGGATTTTGGTTAAAAAAGTTGTTGTTTTTATCATTTTTATTTTTATTTTGTGACATTTATTTCCTTTGTAGCACGAGCGTGTGCCATTCCCCTTTTTCTATATTTTCCAATGTATGAAAGTCTGAAAACTTCTCTTCTATTTTATGAAAATATTTATCTATTATACCCGATAAAATTAAAATTCCATCAGGTTTGACTGCTGTTTTCAAATCTTTGTTAATAATCAAAATAACATCTGCAATAATATTTGCAATGACGACATCATAGGTTTGATCGACTGCATTGGCTGAGCCTACCCATGCTTTATGGATAGTTGACTTATTGAGTGCAAAATTTTCTTTGGCACTCTCTACTGCTATTTCATCTGTATCACAGATATCAACAACAGCACCTTTCTTTTGGGCGGCAATTGAGAGTATCCCGCTGCCACAGCCTACATCTAAAAGCGTATCATCTTTTTTGACATATTTGTCAATGGCTGTTAAACAGCTGGAAGTAGTTTCATGGTGTCCTGAACCAAAGGCAAGGGCAGGGTTGATGATAATATCAATAAAATTATCTTTTTTTTCAATCCAGTCAGGTCGGATATAAAAAGAACCTACTGCAATGGGATTGATTGAATTTTTATAGTTCTTGATCCAGTCTTCATTCTTTTCTGTGCTGAGTGAAGTGCTGATTTCAACACCTAGTTTGGAAGCAAAGGCTTTGATTGCCCATAAAATATCATCCAGAGGGTCACTGTCTCTAATGATTAGTGTGCCATCTTTTTCTTCGATGGCATTGTGGGTCATTTCAAAGAGTATTTCACTGAAAACTGTCAGCTGAGATTGGGGAGAAATACGCAGTTCATAATAGAATTCATCCATCAATTTAGAGAACTGCCTCTAGTTTTTCCTGGAGTACCTGTGGGGTGAATGGCTTGACAATGTAGTTGTTGACACCGGCTTTGAGTGCCGTAATGACTTCTGTTTTTCCACCTTCGGTTGTGACCATAATGATAGGCAAATCAGCATATTTTTCTTCTGCCCGTACCTTCTGTACCAGTTCCAAGCCATTCATTTCCGGCATATTCCAGTCCGTGATCAAGATATCAATATCCGCATTTTCACCCATTACTTTCCAGGCTACTGCGCCATCTTCAGCTTCTAGAATATCTTTGTGCCCTAAACGGCCCAATGTATTTTTGATAATTCTTCTCATGGTTGAACTATCATCAACAACCAATATTTTCATCCCTATCCTTTATAAAAGTACTTCATTTTATCATATTTTATTTGAAACTATTTTAAATGCTTCCCTTAAATCAAGTGTTTGCTCATAAAAAGCTTTTCCAATAATGACACCTGATATTTTGCGAGCCTCTTGCAGGGCGATGATATCATTGATATCTTTGACACCGCCGCTGGCAATGGTGTCGATACCTGATGCATTTGCTATATCCAGTGTAAAATCGATATTAACGCCACTTAAGGTACCGTCTCTACCGACATCAGTACAGATGACAGCTTCGACCCCAGCATCTGCAAATTCGCTGGCTAAATCGGTTGCTTTCATCGTTGATTTCTCTGCCCAGCCTTCTACTGCGACATATCCGTCAATCGCATCTATTCCAACTGCAATGCGGTATTTTTGTGCCACTTCTTTGACAAAATCGGCATTTTTAAGTGCAACTGAACCCAGGATGATACGGTCAATTCCTAAATCCAGATAACGCTTAATAGTTTCTTCGTCCCGGATACCGCCTCCGAGCTCTATCTCTATATCGCACATTTTACGAATTTGTTTAATTTGTTCCATATTTTTTGGTTCACCGGCAAAAGCACCATTGAGATCAACCAGGTGTACCCAGGAAGAACCCAGTTCTTCAAAATGTTTTGCCAACTGCCAAGGCTCATCGGAATAGACCTTCGCACTCTCCATTAAACCTTTGGTAAGGCGTACTGCTTTGCCATCTTTTAAATCAATTGCTGGTAATAATTCCATCTTAACTTTCCGTAAAATTTTTTAGTATTTGCAAGCCGTTGTCATGCGACTTTTCAGGGTGGGGCTGAAAGCCATAAATATTCTCTTTGTTAACTGCTGAAGCAAAATGATAACCATAATGTGTTTTGCCGATGATATACTCTTCTTTGCAAACGACATGATAACTGTGCACAAAATAGAGATAAAAGGTTTTAGCCAAGCCTTTAAAGAGTACAGAATCTTTGACTGTAATCTCATTCCATCCCATATGGGGTACTTTAAGTGGCGTCTCAAATCTGGAACTGTCAAATCTTTGGACTTCTCCTTCAATGAGTCCCAGCCCTTTGTGTCTGCCAAACTCTTCACTGCTTTCAAACAGCAGCTGCATCCCCAGACAAACACCCATCATTGGATTGCCGCTTTTGGCATAGCTGTAGAGTGCTTCTTGCATACCGCTTTTTTTCAAGTGTTCCATTGCATCACCAAAGGCTCCAACTCCTGGCAGAATGACCCGGTCATAGGCAGATAATTGATCTGGATCTTTGACAATGGCGGCAGGGCTGCCTATTTTATCACAGGCATTCTGGACAGATCTCAGATTCCCCATATTATAATCAACAATTGCTATCATGATAGACTTAACTCCTCTTTGATACCATCAATAAAAACGTTTGTATAGGATTTTCCTTCTTGCATATTTTCGCTCATCAAATGTAAATAATCCAGGTAATCCTCTTTGGTAAGGTGCCCTTTTAAAAGCTCATATTTGAGATAGAGCCAATAGGTATTGAGAACGTCACTTTCACAATATTCTTTAATTTCGTCTATTTTATCTTCATAATAGAGCGTATGTACCTGATCTCCTGAGACATCAAATTTACCCGGAATATGCATCATCGTACAGAGGGTGTTGAGATTTAGTCCGCGTGCTGCGCCAAACTCAGAAATATGATCCATTAAATCAACATGAAATTTGTCAGAAAAGCGGTAACGATAATTGTCCCATTTGCTTTTATTGAGCATTTTGTTATCGACTTCAAAATAGGCATGGCAGCTGAGATTGTATTTCATAGCGCGGATCATCAGCATCGGCATGTCAAAATTGCGTCCATTGAAACTCACAAGTTTGGGATTGTGTTTGTCGATGAAGTTGAGGAAGTTTTTGATCATCTCTTCTTCATTGTCACCTTCAATAGAACTGACTTTTTTAAAGGCACCAAAATCATCTGTCATGACAGCAGAAATAGCTACCACTTGATGAAAAGGCAGAGGCAAAAAGGAGCTGCCGCTTTTCTCTTCCTGGCGTTTAAAAGCTTCTTCACTGACAGCGGCATCACTGCCTTCTAGTTGAAAACTTTTTCGTACAAGGGCAACATCAGGTATCGTTTCACAATCAAATATACATATCATGATAGTTCTTTTTGAGGGTATTATAGCGCAATATTTTTAGAGCTTCCCTTGAAGACAAAATAGACCAATGCAGCGGGTCTATTTGTGTTTGTCGATGCCTACTGCCAACTGTTTTGCCTGTGCGACCCATTCCTCTCTATCAACACGGCCGTGGTTGTTGAAATACTCATCGATCCAGAGTATGTTGTCTTTCGTCCATTCGGCTATTTGGGAAAAATGAAAAATCCCCAGTTCATAGAGACTGTTCTCTATCTTGATGCCGATGCCATTAATCGCTTTTAAATCATCTGCTTCACCATCATTTGGTGTTGCAAGTGTGATAGGTTTGATACCTTTTTGTATATTGTTTTTGATGGTGGCATCAGGTATGGTTGCAAAGACCTCTTTGTGTGGAGATACTGCCTGCTGTTGCACTTCATCATAGTCATATAAGGGTTCTTTATGCTCTTTGTCACATTGACTGATACGCCCTAAAATATAACCGATAATGCCGCCTAAAAGAGCTGAAATAATCAGACAAAAGATCATTTGCATTGCTAGTTCTAACATTTATTTTTTCTCCATAACTTTAAATTCTACACGCCGGTTTATCTGTTTGTTTTTGCGTGAATTGTTGGGAACCAAGGGCTGACTTTCACCATAACCAACAGCCCTGAGCCTATCCTTGCTGATACCTTTTAAAAGCATATATTCTTTGACACTCTCAGCCCTTTTTTGACTTAGTATGATATTGTGTTTTCGGGTACCGTCTGAGTCAGTATGCCCTGCAATTTCGAGATTAAAATCAGGGTTTTGTTTGATTATCATGATGATTTTATCCAGTAAAGATTTGCTCTTATTTGTGAGGATATCTTTGGCATACAGAAACTGAACAGGACTGTTTTTTACCAAAGTATTGAGTTGTGCCTGTATGGCTTGCAGGGATTTTGGCTGCGGGACTTCTATTTTGTTTGCTTCTGGAACAGCTGGAACAACAGGGGTTGATAGGAGCGGCTCTTTTTTTGCTATCGTCAATTTATTGTCAACAGGTATGCCTTTTAAGTTTTGCAATGCTTCTTCAAGTCTCTCTTTAGTAACAGCATCGCTGACACCGTCTAACTCAAGTTTCCCATTTTCATAAGTGATATAGCCGGATTGAAAGTGTGCAAAATTGTCTGCTGCATCACCCAAAAAGCTGCTGATTTCGCTTGCTGCAGTATGTGGGTCGATCTTGAGATTTGTACTGTCAACATGGTCAAAATTTTTGGCATAGGCATCAATCAGTGCTTCTTTGGTCTCTTCATCGCTGATACGGCCTGAGAGAGATAGGGTATTTTCATCTTTGAGTATTTTGATATACATAGGATGCTGATTGCCAGTCATAACAGTATGTTGAGAAGCAGGGGCAGTCTGTACGGTATGGGTAAATTGCTGTAGTTTATTCCAGACACAAAAGAAAAGAAAGAAGATAAAAATCCATATAAACAACCACAGTGACTGTTGTCTTGTCATAAATACTCCTGCCTGAAAGGTAAAACAAATAATACCAAAACAGAGCAATAATAAATATTATTTTTGTTATTAATGCTTATATTTTAAAATTATTTAAGATGTTCAATATTGAAAGTAAAATAACGTGAGTGGAAACCTCCATCACCAATTTTTTCATATTGGATGGCAGCACCTTCTATATTTTTTATTTCATGGTACAAAATACCCAGTGCAAAACGGCTTTCAAGATTAGACTCATTGGTCAGCTTTGCCAATTCCAGAAGCGCAATGGCATTGGCATGGTGTGCAGAGCCTATAGAAGCGATAGCTGCCAAAAAGAGCGTATTGCTGTCTTGTTGATTTTTTTTGTCTATCAAGTGGTTATAGATAGCATAAGCCTGGTCAAATTCCTGTGTAAAGATATCAGTATAAGCCAAGGCCTGCAACAGTGCAATTGACTCTGTCCCTTTTTCCTGCAGTTTTTTCTCTAACATTATTTTTGCCTGCGGCACAATACCGGCGATATTGAGCATTTGGATGTAATACTCTTTGACAAAAGCATTGCCTGCACTTAAAGGAGTAAAGTTGAGCATGGGTTTTGTCAATGTGGCTTGTATGACTTTGGCATACGCTTTGATATCGCGTTTATCCTGTGTTGCATCAATATGTAAAATATTGGTGATGAGATCATCAGGTATTTTTTTGAGTAAAGCGGTCGTACTTTGGCGGTAAAGTGCAGCATCCTGACGGATTTGTGAGAGAATGATGACCAGTACATCTTCAAATGGGGTTTGATGCATAGACAGATCCCCTCCCTGGATATCCTTTCTTGTGATTGCGATAAGAGAGAGGAGGGCTGCTTTGTCTGCACTGTCGCTGTTATTTATCTTGTTTTCTATCTGTGTTAAAGTTTCTTTATGCGGCTCTTTATGCAGCAGGCTCCCACAGAGATAGGCGAAGATAGGTGACAGATAATAAGTTGTATCTAATACACTGCTTTTTTTAAAGTGGACATAAGCATCTTTAAATTGGTAGAGTTTGGCATCAGTGAGTGCCAGATTGTAATGCAGCTGCGCACTGTTTGGATACCTTTTGATACCTTCTTTAAAAATTTTCTGAGCGGTATAAAGATTGTCTGTGAGTGCTGCTTTGATACCTTTTGTGATTTCAAGGTTGGCATCAGAGATGGTACCGCTGAGATGCAGATTGTCCAGTGCAGACCCCAGGGCATTGATATAGATATTTTTAGCACCCTGATGGATGTTGTTAATGGTCTGTTTGGGGTTCATTAAACGATAGGGCGCAAAATAAAAGAGCAGGGAAAAGGTATTGCGATCATTGAAAAAAAGATTTTTTTGAAAATCTTTTTGTGCTGCAACGGGATCAAAAAGCGCTTCTTTCAGACTCACGGCAATAGGATAGCTGTTTTGGGCTTTTTCTTTGTACTTTTGATAACTGCTATTGAGGAGTGCAGATGATTTTTTAAAGAGTCCCATTTTATTGTACACCAGAGACAATGCCATTTTTTCATTGAGGGGCGATTTGTTTATTTCGATAGCTTTTTGCAGATATTTTTCAGATAAAGTATATTCATGTTGATTGGCATAAAGCAGTCCTAATGTAAAAAAATCTTCTGGTAAATCATTTTTTTCTGTTACTTTGATCGCTTGGGTATAATTGTCAAAAGCAGCATAGAGTTTAGCCATCAGTCTATTTTTTTGAATGTGGTAGGCATCTGAACTTTGATGACGAAGCGGTACCAGTGCTTCAGCATAAAACCCACGATAATAATCTATCAGTGCCCGGTAATAACTATACAGAGGGGAACCCATTTTATCCGGCAGCGCTTTCGTTGCCCGGTTTAGATAATCTTGAAACTGTCTAGCATCTTCTTTGCCAAAGGCTGCAACAGCCATATTAAGAAGAGATTCAAGTTTTAATTTCTCATTTTTGCTAGAGCGAGTGAAAGCTTCCAGCGCTTTGTCATAATGCTTTTCTTTAAGCTGCGCGACACCGATATTGTAAAAAGTCAATGCTTTATTGTAGAGTGATATATCATGATAGCGTGCCAGTGCTTCTTCTTTTTTCCCATCATGATAGAGCTTTTTAGCTTCATTGACCAGCTTTTGATAGGATTGAGCCTGGATGATTTCACTTTTTTTATTTTTGATGGTATTGATGATTTCATCTGTCTTTTGAACATCCGGGGCCACTGTTTTTTTGGAGAGGTAGAGATAGAGCAAAAATCCCAGCATAGCAAAAGCCAGAACAGTAAAAACAGCAATGAGAATATAGAGAAGTTTATTGTTGGCAGCAGGTGTATCTTCTGAGGATACTTCACCTTCTGTATCATGGGAATCTGATGCTGGCTCTTCTACGATATCATCATCGTCCAAAGAGATAAATTCATCATCATTGTCTAATACATCATCTGCCATATATGCTCACTTACTGTAGATAAGGTTTCAGTACCTGCGGGACAGCGACACTGCCGTCTGCTTGTTGATAGTTTTCAATGATAGCGATCAAACAGCGTCCAACAGCCAAAGAAGATCCGTTAAGCGTGTGTACAAGCCTGTTTTTCTTCTCTTCTTTGTAACGTATCTGTGCACGTCTGGCCTGAAAATCTCTTGTATTGGAAACTGAGCTGATTTCACGGTAGCGGTTTTGTCCTGGAAGCCAGACTTCAAGATCTATTGTTTTGGCTGCTCCAAATCCCAAGTCTCCTCCGCAAAGCATCACTTGGCGATGCGGCAATCCCAATGAAGTGAGCAGATCACTGGCACAGGTGACCATTTTGTCAAAGATAGCATCACTCTCTTCGGGTTTGGTGATTGCAACAAGTTCGACTTTCCCAAATTGGTGTTGGCGTATCATCCCTCTGGTATCACGTCCTGCACTGCCGGCTTCTTTTCTAAAACAGGCTGTAAAGGCAGTCATCATGATAGGCAGTTGCTCAGAGGGTACTATCTCATCACGGTAAAGATTGGTAAGCGGTACTTCTGCTGTAGGGATCAAAAACAGCTCTTCCCCTTCTATCTTAAAAAGATCATCTTCAAATTTTGGCAGTTGACCGGTTGCCAAAAGAGAATCACGGTTGACAATGTATGGAACGGAAACTTCTTCAAATCCGCGTTCTCGGTTAAAATCCAGCATATAATTGATCAAAGCACGCTCCAATCTTGCTGCCTGGTGTTTTAAGACAGAAAAACGGCTCTTTGAAAGTTTGACACCACGCTCAAAATCAATGAAGTCCAGCGCTTCAAAATCCCAGTGTTCTTTAGGTGGGAAGCTAAACTCAGGAATATCCAGTACTTTTTTTATCTCAACATTGTCTTCTTCTTCATCTCCTGCTGGAACATCAGCATCAGGGATATTGGGGACATTGAGTGCGATCTTTTGCAAATCGCTTTCCAGTTCACGCAGACTCTCTTGTTCTTTGGCAATATTTTGTTTGTTTTGGGCAAGCTCTTTTTTGAGTGCCGTGATATCTTTTCCCTCTTTTTGATAGAGTGGGAAGAGTTTGCTTTTTGCATTTTGTTCAGCTTGCAGGGATTCCAAAACTGCTTTTTGTGCTTTGAGCTTCAATGCCTGTTCTTTTAATGCTTCCAATAGGGCACTGTCAACTTTTTTCTTTTGGAGTTTTGCAGCTATTTCGTCAAAATTGTTTTCTAATGCTTTTAAATCTATCATCTTTTCCTCTTACTATATGATGCCTACAGCATCTCTTATCATTTTCATTTTTTCTGCAGCAATCTTTTGCGCTTTTTGTGCCCCGTCATCCAGGATTTGCATCACTTCATCCTGATGCGTATCATAATAGGCTTTTTTCTCTCTTGCCTGGGCAAAATGTTCCCAAATTTTATCTTTTAGATACATTTTAAAGTGACCGTGCCCTTCGCCGCCTCTTTTATAGCGTGCTTTGAGTTCTTCAAGCTCATGGGGCGATAAAAAGAGTTTACTCATCTCAAAGATATTGCAGCCTTCATACTCTTTGGGCTCTTCAATCGGCGTAGAGTCCGAGACTATACTGCCAACTTGTTTTTTGAGTTTTTTCTCTGTTGTAAAAAGATCGATTGTATTGCCATAGCTTTTACTCATCTTGGCACCATCCGTACCAGGAACTGTTGCGACATTTTCATCCACTTTAAATGTGGGCAGTGTGAAAATATCTCCATGTTCATTGTTAAACTTGAGCGCAATATCCCGGGTAATTTCAACATGCTGTATCTGGTCTTTTCCTACCGGTACAACTTCTGCATCATAGAGCAAAATATCAGCAGCCATCAAAACAGGATAGGAAAAAAGTGCATGATTGGCACCAATGCCTTTGGCCACTTTGTCTTTATAACTGTGTGCCCGCTCCAAAAGTCCCATCGGGGTAAAAGAAGAGAGTATCCAGTAAAGCTCCAGCACCTCTTTGACATGGGACTGTGCCCAAAAAGTTGTTTTTGCCGGGTCGATACCCAGTGCCAAAAACGTGACAGCAGCGTCAATCGTATTTTGTTTGAGAGCTTTGGCATCTTTGAGTGAAGTCAGTGCATGATAGTTGGCGATAAACATAAAAAGTTCAGACTCTTTTTGTAACTCCAACATCGGTTTAATGGCACCAAAATAGTTGCCTATATGTAAAGTTCCGGATGATTGTATACCAGTAAGTACGCGCATGGATAACCTAGTTTTTTTAGATGATTATATCACAATAGAATAAAGGTCACCTCTAAAAACCTTGCATATCTAGCACATTTACATCTTCTATGTTAGAGATTCACGACATGCACTCGTGAGCAAAAAGTGAAAATATGTTTCATATAGTAAATAAAAATATACTTAATATCAAAAAAGTAAAAAAAGTAAAAAATAATTATACAGTATTGACAAAGTCTGCCGAATTAGTTTGTAAGAGCAAAGTAATCTAGGGGGCATAGATGCAAGAAGAGAAAAAGGAATTATCATGAAAAAGTCTTTAGTTGCTGTAGCATTATTGGGTAATTTGGCACAGGCACATCAGTTTTGTACAACAGAGCTGTCAACTTTGAGTGAAACATCCAAGTCAGACAGTGATGCGCAAACTATCAAAATAAAGGTTACATCACCATTAGATAAGCATGAGAAAGAGGCGATGTATGCTGCCGGAGTAGAATATATCGTCTATGCGGGTAATAAACAGTATTATCTTTACGGAGAGAGTGCAAGAGTGCAAGATGCATTGATCGGTATAGATAAGATCAGTGAAAGTAAAGCAGTGATTGCCAGTGATAAAACCCAAAAATCACTCAATGAGAGTGTCTCATCATTAGGGAGTCTGTCAAATGACAGCCTTTTGCATTTGAATGTTTTGTTTTTGAAAGAGATGAGTGAAGATGAAATAGCACAGTATTTTGAGAATGCGGGTATTCATGCTTCCGTTTATAGTGTCAGGCCAAGTTTAAAATCTGCAAAGATCAGAGTTACACCAACAGAGTATCAAAAAGTAAAAAATCTGCCTTTAATACAGTATATCGATAAAACCCATACTCTGGGATCACACAGTATCAAAGATAGTCGCAATCTAAAATCTGCTAATTATGAGAACATCACGCCGTTGTGGAATAGTTATCACCTTCATGGTGCTGGTATGTCAGTAGGTGTTGTGGATGGGGGATTGGTCAGAAATACCCATGTAGAGTTTGAGACAAACGGCATCAGTAGAGTCAAGCTAAGAGACAATGCCGATTTTGCTGATCACGCTACCCATGTGGCAGGGACTATTACAGCTGATGGTGACAATCCAAAAGCAGAGGGTGCTGCCAATCTTGCAACGCTGTACAGTTATACTTTTTTGTCAAGTGCTTTTGCAGACAGTGTTACTGATATCTATAACAGAGATGGTGTGTTAATCACCAATCACTCTTATGGATACAGCGAAAAAACAAATCTGGGTGAATATGATGCTGAAGCTGCAAAACAGGACAGTGCTGTTTCCCACAATCCTTATTTAAATATATTTGAAGCTGCGGGCAATGATGGGGAAGATAGTGCCTATCCTGCATATGGGAAAATAAAAGGACCGGCAAATTCAAAAAATATTCTGACAATTGGGGCATTAAATCTCAATACCAGCGGAGTCGCTGCTTTTTCTTCCAATGGACCTACTCTTGATGGGCGTATCAAGCCGGAGTTATGTGCAAGAGGAGAGAGTATCTACTCTACCGGTGCGAGTTCTGACAGTGATTATTTTTGGATGAGTGGTACATCGATGGCTACACCTTCAGTAACAGGCATTGGCGTGCTGGCATCGGAGGCTTATCAAAAAGTGAGCGGCGGGTATGATATCCGCCATGATATCTTGGCTGCCTG
>JANTGR010000014.1 GCA_024762875.1 Sulfurospirillum sp. | reverse complement strand
CGAAAAATTCACACTTTTAGGCATATTTTTGGCTCGTTTGAGGCGAATAGCCATAGCTATTTAACGAAAAAGAGCTGAAAATAGGACAAAAGAGTGGATTTTGCAGCCAATCAAGCATGAATCCGACAGCCTCCTAAGCTTCAGCTCTTTTAAAATGCGGATTGAGTTTCAATAAAACGACATCCGCAATGATATTGCCCAAGAGGGTTAAAAATGCAGAAATAATTAAAATCCCCATAATCACAGGATAATCCCGACTCAAAGCACTTTGATAAAACAAAAGCCCCATCCCGTCAATAGAAAAAATGGATTCCAATATCACTGATCCGCCGATCAACCCCGGCAGAGAAAGTCCCAACATAGTAACAATTGGCGGTGCCAGATTTGGCAGAATATAGTGCCAAAATATATCTTTTTCATCCCGTCCCCGTGATTTGGCAAAAAAGATATAATCACTTTTGAGTATCTCCATCGTCAAAGAGCGTACATACATCATCAGCGACCCGACTCCACCAAATACAATCACAAAAATAGGCAATACCAGGTGCCAGGCTTGATCCAGCCACTTATATATCCCCTCTTTGGGCTCAATCGACTCCAATCCGGCAATGGGAAACCAGCCCAGATTGACCGAAAAAATAATAATCAACAGCAGTGCCAGGTAAAATGACGGCAAAGCATAAGAAAAAAGTGAAAACTGCTTGAGACTTTGATCCATCCTGGAATCTTGTCTCAAAGCAGACTTGATCCCCAGATAAAGTGAGATGACAAACACAAAGACCATCGCAATCACATTGATTGTAAGTGTGATAGGCAAACGTGATAAAATCTCTTCTTTGACTGCTTTTCCACTGGCAAAAGAGATACCAAAATCAAAATGAAACAGTGCCTTCATCCAGGAAAAATACTGACTATAAAGGGGTTTATCCAAACCATATACTTCTTTTAAATGTTCTATTGACTCTTTGGTGATATTTGGATTGAGCTCACCGCTTGCAAAAAATGAGTTTGGTGCTGCATGGATAGCCAAAAAAGAGATAAGAGAGATGATAAACAGCATAAAAAAGATGTAAGTGATCTTTTGGATAAATAATTTCACAGGTTCCCTTTATAAAGTGTTATTATATATAAATTTATATAAATCATCAATATAAAATAATAATAACTTATAATTTAAGTCTCTATTAAATATTATTTAATTATAATTTTGACTTCTGTGCATGCATGCTTGTTCACTAAGGCTTCGCCGTATAACGGCAGCAGAGTCATTTACAAGCATGCATGCACAGAAGTCTCAATATTTGTAAAATTTAAAGGAGAAATTACATGAGAAGTTTGATAAAATTAGTGATAACTGCACTGGCAGCTATCAGCCTTGCAAGTAGTTCACTATTTGCAGCTGGAGAAGTAAAAGATGGTAAGGTCAGTACTTATCTCATCGGAGCATTTCAGGATAAAGCGGCTGTACAAACTGCCCTTAAAGGGGCTGGATTTGAAGTACTTGCTGTACACCAAATCGACCAGACCGGTGATTTAACTACTATTGTTTTTACCTGCCCTACACTGAAGAAGTTAGGCAGCAAACCTGAAAAAGGTTTTGCTTCTGTGATGAGAGTTTTAGTCAACAAAGCAGATAAGCAAATCTCTGTCACAAATCCAATCTACTTTGAAAAAGCATTTTTACAAAAAAGCTATGATGAAGCAGCTGTAGCAAAAGTATTGGGAAAAATCAACCAGGCATTTGCCGGACTGAAAGACTCTTCAGACAAAATGGAATTTGATGATTTGGCAGGGTATCACTTTATGATGGGTATGCCGTATTATGATGACATGGCAACGGTGGGTAAAGGCAGCAATGATGCACTTTTAGCTAAAGCCAATGCATACAATGGCGGGAAAAATGTCCTCTTTACACTTGATCTTGGAGCTGGAAAAACGCTGATTGGGTATAAAATCGCAAAGAAAACAGCCGGTTTTGTAAAAACAATAGGCACCAAAAATGCAGCTTTATTGCCATACACTGTACTTATAGAAGATGGAAAAGCGAAGATATTGGCAGCCAAATACTATATCGCTCTCTCATATCCGTCACTTAAAATGACTCAATTTATGAAAATTGCAACTATACCAGGTGCGATTGAGGATGATTGTTCAAAAGCTTTTAAATAATATGATTATCATGATAGAACAATATCTATCATGATAACTGCTTGGCGATAGCCGCCATCTCACAGAAACTATTGACATCCCATGATGCCGTTCCCACTAAAATACCTTCACAATGTTTGATAGCAAGAATCTCTTTTGTATTGGCAACTTTCACACTGCCTCCATATAACAATGGTGCAGATACATACTCCTGCAATTTAGACAGTGTCTCTTCTATCTGTTCATTGGAGGCACTCAAACCTGTACCGATCGCCCAAACCGGCTCATATGCCACAATCAACTTATCATAGTGGATATCAATACCTTCAAATTGGGCAAGGTTGTATTGCATGACTGCTTCAATCCCTTCTTCCCGTACTTCTTTTGGTTCACCCACACAATAAACTATCTCAAAACCTGCTTCTGAAAAATAGGCAAATTTCTTGGCAATCTCTTCCTGACTTTCGCCTAGAATATGCCGCCTTTCACTGTGTCCTATAAGAATTGTCTTGATACCAAATTCTGCAATCTGCTCTAAGCCAACCTCTCCTGTAAAAGAGCCTTTCTCCACTGGGTAGGCGTTTTGTATGCCCATGCGGATATTGTCATCAGTGATGATATGCTCCAAGGCAGTTGCAGGAGGAAATACCAAGATATCATCACTGATTCCCTCATTTTCAACAAATGCACCCAGTGTTTGCATATAGGCTTTTGTACTGGCTCTTGTATGATTTGTTTTGAAGTTGGCAGCAATGATCATGATATTTTCTTTGATACCGCTTCAACACCCGGAAGCAGTTTCCCTTCAAGCAGTTCCAGACTCGCACCACCACCGGTAGAGATAAATGTCATCTCATCAACATCTCCAGCCCGTTGTGTCACATCCGCAGTATCACCACCGCCCACAATGGTTGTTGCGTGTGATTCAGCGATATAATGGCTCATCATAAAACTACCTTTGGAGTACTTGTCCATTTCATAAACACCCATTGGTCCATTCCACAAAATGGTCTGTGCATCATTAAGCGCTTCACGGAAAAGTCTGTTCGTTGCAGGTCCCACATCCAGTCCCATCCAGTCAGATGGAATCTCCTGTATCGGTAAAAATTTGACAGGTACTTCATCTGAAAATTCAGGTGCAACCACCACATCTACCGGAAGATAAAATTTGACATTCAGTTCTTTGGCTCTTTGCATGATTTTTGTAGCATCATCTATCAAATCTTCTTCTACCAGTGAATTTCCGATTTCATAACCCAGGGCTTTTAAAAAGGTAAATGCCATACCACCACCGATGACCAGCTTATCCACTTTTTCTACCAGATTGACCATCGCTTCAAGTTTACCGGAAACTTTACTACCACCTACAACAGCGATAAAAGGACGGGAAGGTTTTTGGATCATTTTATCAAAAAACGTCACCTCTTTTTGCATCAAAAATCCTGCCGCTTTTTTGCCTTCAGAAAAATGCTCAGGCAAAGCAAATATAGAAGCATGTTTTCGATGGCTAGCCCCAAAAGCATCATTGATATAGATATCTGCCATTGAAGCCAGTCTGGCAGCAAATTCAGAGTCATTGCTGGTTTCTCCAGGATTATATCTGAGGTTTTCAAGCAGCATGATATCACCACCTTCAAGCTCTTTTGCTTTTGCAATCGTATCATCTCCAACAACATTGTCTGCCATGATAATCTCTTTTTTGAGCAGAGATTTTAATCTTTTGGCAACAGGCTTTAGTGAGTCTTTTTCTTCATTCCATGCACCTGGTTTTGGACGGCCAAAGTGACTTGCCAACACAATCTTGCAATCTCTGTCTATACAGTAGCGAATTGTCGGCAATGCCGCTCGGATACGTCTGTCATCTGTAATATTGCCAAATTCATCTTTTGGTACATTAAAATCACATCTTATTAATACTCTTTTTCCATCGATATCTAACTCTTTGATTGAATATAACTGCATCTATCTATCCTTCTTTACTTATATGTGCTGCCATATCAACCAATCTGCAAGAATAACCCCATTCGTTGTCATACCATGCCATTACTTTGACCATATCACCATCCATGACCTGTGTCAAGTCGGCAGCCACCATCGCTGAAATCTCACATCCTATAAAATCAGAAGAGACACGTTTATCATGATCCACACCGATAAAACCTTTCAGTTTGCCTTTTTCTGCCGCTTCAAAAGCAGCATTGACCTCTTCTTTTGTCGTCTCTTTTTTGACCATCACATTGAGATCGATCATCGATACATTAGGGGTAGGAACACGAATCGCCTGTCCATTGAGTTTGCCTTGAAGATGCGGCATTACCAGTCCAATTGCTTTAGCCGCACCTGTACTTGTAGGAATCATATTGACTGCTGCAGCACGTGCACGTCTTGGATCTTTTTTGTGCTTTACATCTAAAATATTTTGATCATTGGTATAAGAGTGGCATGTTGTAATCAGTCCTTTTTCTATCCCAAAAGCATCATCTATGACTTTTGTTACAGGTCCCAAACAGTTTGTAGTACAGGAAGCATTGGAGACGATTTTTTGCCCCGCATATGTCTCTTCATTGACACCCATTACAAATGTTGCTGTTTCTTTGTCTTTTGCAGGTGCTGAAAAAAGTACTTTTTTGATGCCTTTGTCCAAATAAACCTGTGCTTTTTCCTGAGTATAAAATACACCTGTACACTCTAACAATACCTCAGCACCATAAGCTGCAAAATCAAGATTATTAGGATCACGGTCAGATAAAAATTTGACTTTTGAATCACCGATTTGCATATAGTCATCTTCCAGGATTTTTACTTCTTTGTCAAATGTCCCATGTACACTGTCATACTGTAAAAGATAGCGTGTCATCTCACGCTCAGCTGTATCATTGACTACAACCAGATCAATATCATCTCTCTCATCCAATATTCGCGCAACGCAACGACCAATTCTTCCAAAACCAGTAATAGCTACCTTTAGTGCCATGTAAACCCCTTTATCAAAATAAATGTATAATTATGTAACCATATCGACAAATTGTGCAATATAATGAATATGATAGATCAAAAGAGGTTTAAAAAAGGTTAAATGAAGGTAGCAGTTTTTGGAGGGAGTTTCGATCCTCCACACATCGGACATGAAGAAATTATTAAACAAGCCCTCCAAAACCTCGATATAGACGTGCTTTTCGTTGTTCCGACTTTCTTAAATCCTTTTAAGGAAAAATTTTTTGCCCCGCCAGAGATAAGACATAAGTGGGTAGAAAAGTTACTTTTAGACTATCCAAAATCCGTCATTATAGATTATGAGATGCAGCAGAACCGGCCGGTTCCCACAATCGAAACAATTCTATATCTTAAAAAAAAGTATCAACTCAGTAAAATCTATCTTATTATTGGAGCTGATAACATTGCACATTTGACACAATGGACACGGTATGAAGAACTGAAACAACTTGTTACTTTTGTTGTTGCAACACGAAATGCAATCGATATCCCCAAAAACTTGCAAAAATTGGGGATAAATGTTAATATCAGCTCAACACTTTTAAGAAAAGAGTTTAAAAAAGAATTTCTGCCAAAATCAATTGCAGCAGAGGTTATAAATTATTATACAAGGAATAAAATGCACCAACGAATAGATAAAATCATTGCATTTTTAGATGAGAAAAAAGCTGAAAATATCGAAGCCTTTGATATGAGAGAAAAAGATTATTTTGTAGATGATGTGATCATCGCTACTACACTGGGACAAAAACATGGATTGTCATTGGCTGATCACCTCAAAAAAGAGTTAAAAAGTGAAGGTATCCTGGATATCGAACAGAGTGATGAATGGACAGTCGTTGACCTGGGAGACATGCTGATTCATCTCATGTCTCCAGAATATCGTGCTATGTACAATATAGAAGAATTTTTATCACAAAGAGCAAATAAAGAGCAGTATTAAAGATAGCGCTACAAACTGCAGATACAGAAACTGTCATGATAGAGATATTGCTATCATGACAGACTATTCTTTAGCCTATTTTGCCTTCTAAAAATGCCTGCAGTATCTTTGTCATCATGATTATCCTATCATGATAGCTTTGTTTTAAGGCACGTTCATTGATCGTATGATCCCCGTCACCAAAAGGACCAAAACCATCCACTGTAATCACACCCTGACTCGAAACGATATTGGCATCACTGACACCACCGCGTTTTTCAGTAGGAATCTTTTCACCCGTAACAGCCTCAAGTTTGGAGATAAACTCCAGCTGGGCATGACTGCTTTGCATCACATCCCGCTGAATACCGCCGCTTAAAACAGCCTGGGTACCCTCAACGTAAGAGCGCTCAACAATTTCATCAAAACCTGCCAACACCCTATCTCTTTCGTCTGTATTGGTGTAGCGCAGTTCTACCGTTAATTTAGCATGCGGCGAAATGGTATTGGCACCAATACCACCTTCTACTTTCCCGACATTCACAGTCGTTTCCCGCTCCAAATCTGTGAGTGCTGTCAAAGCAATGAGTTTGTGTGCTGCTTCCAGATTGGCATTGATTCCATTGCTGTATTCATTGCCTGCATGTGCCGCTTTTCCAGTGATATCGATAAAAAATGTACCGACACCTTTTCTCCCTACTACCACTTCGCCATTTTTACCTGCTGCCTCAAAAACCAGACAATAATCATATCCTTTTGCAAGTTCTTTGGTTAGATACTTGGAGTCATCGCTACCGCTTTCTTCATCACTGACCAATAAAAAGTCGATATTCTGTATCGTAGAAAAGTGTTTTTTGACATATCGCAGTGCTTCCAAAGCGACAAAATTCCCCCCTTTCATATCACAAACACCCGGCCCATAAATCCAGCTTTCATCTTCACTGAACTTTTCAAACGAGTGCGGTGGAAAAACCGTATCCAGATGTCCTAAAAGCAATAGTTTTTTCCCTTTTGCTTTAGCAGAAGTAAATAAAATATGATTTCCGATATTTTCTCTTGGGTATACCGTCTGTTCAAACCCTATCTCCTGCATCCACTTTGCAAAGATTTTACCGTTGGCATCAACACCTGATTTGTTTTTAGTATACGAATTGATGTTAATAATTGACTCTAATTGTGTAAAATCATATTGATTGCCCATTTTTTGCCCTTTTTTGTTCCCATCTTGTAGCTATTGTATCGTATAATTATACTATCTTTTTATTACAAAGGAAATGCCATGACAGGCCATACAATAGGCATGTGGATGTATCAAAACAGTGGCGGTGATCAGATTCAGCGGAAAATGGTCGAACAATTAAAAGAACGGGATATCCATACGGTGACCGGTCTTGATCTCAGAGATGCTATAGCCAAAAATGGACAAATTATCTGTCATGATAGAGTCATGGAAGATTTAGACCTTTTTTTTAGCTACAACGCTGGAGAACAGACACTCTATCAGGTCTATCTCTACAGTATGCTCAGTCATACAATTCCAACTGTAAACAGTTATAGTGCTTTTGAGATCAGTGAAGATAAATTTAAAACAGCGCACCTGCTTAATCGTCATGGTATCAATACAGCAGATTATGAACTCTGCCACAAAGAAGACTTGATGGTTTTAAAAAAAACCATGCACGATTGGGGCGGAAAAATGATCTACAAACCGACGGATGGATGGGGAGGTATGGGTCTTTTAAAGATCGAAAACGAATCTGCACTTGATATGCTCTCTTCTTTTTTGAAAAAAACAGATATCCGTGAATTTTATGTTGAACGTTTTATCAAATATGACAATACAGACTTTCGTATCGATATTGTCAATGGTGAATTTGTCTCCTGTTATGGACGAAAAGCACCTGATAATGACTGGAAAACAAATGTCACAAGCGGCGGTTCTGTCATCATGAGAGAAGCCAATGACGCTGTAGTTGATATCGCCAAAAAAGCAGCAGCAGTCACCGGACTGGATATCGCAGGAGTTGATTTGATCTATGATGAAGAAAAAGAAGAGTACGTCGTACTCGAAGTCAATGGTATCCCCGCTTTTGCTACGCCTGAGCAAGAGAAGATGGGACTGAATTTCAATGATAAAAAAATCGCACTGATTGTCGATTTAATAGAAACAAAAGTAAAAGGGTTGTAAATAATGGCAAAAAAGAAAAAACAGAAACTTCCAAAGTTAGGATTTTTATATCTGGATTATGTACTGAGATTTTTTGATCACTCCAATTTTAGAGGATGGCCAAACAAAATAGAGACTGTCACATACCACTGGAAAAATGACAAAGAGAGATTTATCAGAGAAGTGAAGCGCAAAAAAATCGATGTGCTTATCGGTAATATACCTGCAACCGCATATGAAACATTCAGAGAGATAGCCAGAGAACTGCCGCATGTCAAGTTTATCCCATCCATGGATACACAGTTTTCAAACAAGTCAAAAGAAAATGTCACACGCTTTTGTTGGAAATACGATATCCCTGTACCCAAAACCTACATCTTTTATGATAGAAAAAAAGGCTACGATTTTATCGAACAGACCAGTTATCCAAAAATAGTCAAAAAAAGCTATGGCCCTTCAAATTATGGTGGATATTTTGTGCATAAAGTCGATTCGAAAACGGAAGCAAAACAACTCTTTGATACTAAAAAATACCATCCTATGTATATGCAGGATTTTGTTCCGATGCAAGCTGATGTACGTGTTATGCTCATCGGGCATAAACCGGTTTGTGCATTTTGGAGAAGACCACCAGAAGGTGAATGGCTGACCAATACAAGTCAGGGCGGGAGTATGGATTATCAAAATGTTCCAAAAGAACTCCTCGATCTTGCTGTCAAAGTTTCAAAAGCAGCCAATGCCGAATATTGGGCTTGTGATGTTGCCGTCGGTGTAGATGGCAAGTACCGTATTTTAGAGTGTGCAACTGCTTTTGCTGCCTTTCCTTATATCCGTGACTGGATCGGGCAATATCTCATGTGGAAACTCAGTAATAGACAATTTAAAAAACCAAATATCCCTCTTTATAACTGGGAAGAGCTGGGTAAAATCGATGCATCACTGCTTCGAACTATGCGTTATATCACCTTTGGTAAATATACGCCTAGTTTTGACGGTGAATACTTCATGAGAAGAAAAAAAGAGACTATTGAAGGTACAAAAGAGATATTTTCTCTCGACAGCCTCTATGAAATGTACTTAACAGAAGATCGACACTATGAAGAGTGGCCGAGTGAAAAATGGAACTACCAAGACAAATATGCACTCAAAAATCTCAAAAATATGCAAGTACAAAATGCAGAAAATATAAATGACAGTGATGAAAGTACACTCAATGTTAATGAGATAAAAGAAGAAGAGCTCTATAACTTTCTTACCACTTCCGTCAAAGGTATAGGTGATAAAAAAGCTACCAAAATGCTTGATGAACATGGCAAAGAAGGCTTGATAGAAGTCATGGAAAAAAATCCTAATGCACTGCTTACCATCAAAGGTGTCACCGATAAGATGCTAGGTAAGCTTGTAGAGAGCTGGGGTGCCTTTAAAGAGATGCTGCACCTGTAAATGCTCTATCATGATAATACATAAAGAGTACACACTTTATGGTTATCATGATAATAGACTTTTTTATACTATCGATTTAAATTAAGTATTCTGAACAAACATGCTTATGAACGACTTTTGCAGCCGTTTTGCGGCGAAGCCTTAGTGAATAAGCATGTTTGTTCAGAATACTCAATTTGATAAAAAGTCCAATATTGAAAGACAAGGATATCTTATGTGTATGCCGCATCAAAAACCTGCAAAAGCACAAAAAAAGCAGATACGTGGTCAAAAAGAAAAAAAACACCAGCCACTTAACAGAAATAATTTAGAGCATGGTGATACCGAATTTAAAGATGAACGTAAAAAAGCAGCAATGCCTGAAATAAAGAAACAAGGATTTTTTGCAAAACTATTTTCCTAAATTTTATGTTATAATAATACATTATTGAGTGTTCTGAACAAACTCACTCATTCACTAAGGCTTCGCCGTAAAACGGCTGCAAAAGTCGTTCACAAGTGTGTTTGTTCAGAACACTCTATTATATAATAATGGGGAATTATGAAACAACAGTATAAATCTTATCAGGAAACTATTGATTTTCTCAAGCAATGTGTTAAAGAACATCCAAATCTCATCACCATCAAAAATATCGGTACAACATGGGAAGGAAGGGAAATTGTCCTGGCGACTATCTCTTTGGATGTTGAAAATGCAGACTTGAAACCAGCCCTGCTCTTTACCGGAACGATCCATGCCAGAGAGTGGATCGGTAACGAACTTTCGGTAGCTTTTATAGATTATCTGCTTAAAAACTACCAAAATGACCCAAAAGTCACTTCTGCACTCACAAAAAGTACGATTTATATGGTACCCTGTCTCAATCCTGACGGTTTTGAATATTCCAGAACCCATTTCTCTTTTTGGAGAAAAAACAGACGGGATAACAAAGACGGTACTTTTGGCGTTGATCTCAACCGAAATTTTAGTGTAGGATTTATTAAAAATAAAGATACCTCTTCCAATGTCTATGGCGGTCCAGCTCCTTTTTCCGAACCGGAAACCAAAGCGATCAAAGAGTTTGTGGATGCACACCCCAATATCACTATCGCACTTGATTATCATTCTCAGGGTAATGTTTTTTTTCCTGCACACAAATTTCACCATGAAGCCGAGCCGGAGGGTACTGACCTCAATGTACTCTGCGCCAATATGAATTATGAAATTCACAAGGTTTCAGGTCGAGAATATGGCATACATCGCGGGAAACCACCTACCAAGCTCATCTCAGGAAGCGGACGGGAATATTATTATTCCAAAGGAATTATCGCAGCTGTTGTTGAAGTAGGTACAAGAAATATCCCTGATTATATGCAAAATATGAGTGAAAGTATTTCAGAAAATATCCCTGCACTTTTGCGGGCATTGCAGGAAACACGCAATTATTCAACCCAGGCACCCCAACGTGTAGCCAATTTCCATTTAGAGCAGTGTGAAAGTGACTCTATTTCACTGGCCTGGGACTATGAAGACCCACAGGAAAATATATTTTTTAAAATCTATAGAAATAACAAAGAAAAACAAGCCTGCAATGAAGCCACATTGATAGCAACTACCAAAAACCGGTACTTTACAGATACGCAGCTCAAAAGCGGGACAATATATTATTATTATATTCGGGCTGTTGATGTTGTCAACAATGTGAAATCACCTTTTACACCCAAAGTAAGAGCTAAAACAAAGCTCCTTTCACAGGAATTTTCTCGGGTGATATTCCCAACACCGGATAAAATAGGCTATATCTCTGAAAAAACAGTTGAACAAAACAGGGAGCATTTTGGTGTCAATTCTCTCTTTGTCGGTGTCAACGAAGCCAAAGGTATCAGTTATGCTGTGATGGAGTTTTCCCTGGAAAACATACCTGAAAATGCCATCATTCAAGAAGCCAATATCTCACTCTATCCTATGAACCGCGTCAATGCCAAAATTGAAAAATATGGTGAATGGTCGATCTCTTTCATCAACCAGGAAAGCATCGGGGAACTCAGTGATTTCAATCAAATCAACAATGCCCACCTGCTAGGTACGCTGGGAGAAAGCCTCCCTTCCGAAAAACTTTCACAGGGTATTTGGAATCATTGGTATTTTAATGGTTATGAACGCAAAATTCTCCAGTCCCAAATTAAAAATAAAAGTGCCGTTCTGCGTCTGCAGGGGCCTAAAAAACTGCCATTGGGTAAAGATTCTCAAATGATGATGTTTGATATAGGGTATGGAAAATTTGGCGGCGGCATACACTATCGTCCATCTCTGAATATCATCTATACCACTCCTCCAACCCAGATTGAAATCAAACCTATCATGATAAGTACTATTTCAGAAGAAGGCAATATCCCTGATAAACTGACTTGCGGATTTGATGCCAATGGAGAAAAAATATATGGTTATATGGAATTTGATCTGCAAAGTCTCCCTACACCAGATGAAACAGTCATTACCGATGCCTATATAGAAATACGCAATAAAAAAGTATCCAAAACAAAAAGTGATATGCGTTATAACATTGAATTTATTGATGTTGAAAACCATAACTTTGAAGACATCAAAGCACGGGAACGTATAGAGTTTATCGGGTATGATGTCAGCCGTGATGATTTGGTCAAACATCAAAAACATCATTTTTTATTTGACAGCTTCAGTTGTCTTGAATTGGAAGAAAATCACAAAAATAACACACCTGTTTCATTTATTGTCAAAGCAACTGCTGCATCAACTGCCAAAAAGCATCTTGTTAACTGGTATGATAAAGATAGTGAAAACGAAGTAAAACTGATCATCAAATATATCAAAAGAAGAAAGTTCCCGGTAGCCCAAGTCAGCAATCTAAAAACATCTATCGAAAAAGGGATGGTCAAAATCTCCTGGGACAACCCAAAAGATTCAGCGCAAGTGGGTTCATTTGTTGTCAGAAATCGTTTTCACACGCCTCAAAATCCCTATGATGGTGTTAAACTTTATGCCGGTGGGGACAATTACACCTATGACAATTACGGCTCCAGTAAAATAGATAAATATTATGCTGTTTTTACTTATGATGATGTTCCCAATTACAGTGCCCCGGTAGGCATACACTACAAAGGGAAATAGTTTGGCAAAAAAAGCAACTAAAAAAGAGATTGAAGCGATTAAAAAAATCTTTATAGAACGCTACAGTGACGCTGTCACAGAGTTACACTATAGCAATCTATACGAACTGCTCATCTCTGTGATGCTCTCCGCACAATGCACAGATAAGCGTGTCAATATCATCACGCCTGCACTCTTTGAGAAGTACCCTTCACCCAAGGAGCTGGCAATAGCCAACCTGGATGAAGTAAAGGCACTCATCAACAGTTGTTCTTTTTTTAACAACAAGGCCAAAAACCTCATCAAGATGGCACAATCTGTCATGAAAGATTTTGATGGCACTATTCCACTTGATGAAAAAAAGCTGGTAACCCTTGCTGGTGTCGGTCAAAAAACAGCCCATGTTGTCATGATAGAATATGCACAGGCAAATTTGATGGCCGTTGACACGCACGTTTTCCGTGTAGCACACAGACTGGGTTTGTCAAATGCCAAAACAGCTATAGGCACAGAAGAAGAGCTCACCACAAAGTTTAAAACAGACCTACATATCTTACATCAAGCAATGGTTCTATTTGGCAGATACATCTGCAAGTCACAAAAACCACTTTGTGATGAAGAATGTTTTATGGGGGAGTTTTGTAAGAGTCGAGAGCCTTTTAAGCCATCTTAACAATCTAAAGGAACAAAGTCCCTTTAGATTCTCCTCGTGCTGTGGGTTTGCGCACAGATGAACCGTGCTGGGGTATCTTTCACTACATTTTATATTTAGCGTCTATTCCCATCAGTTTGAGCCCCGTTCGGATACTCACAGCTACCATAGCAGATACTTTTAGCAAACTGTCTGCATTTTCTGCACCGACTATTTTATGTTTATTGTAAAACTGATGATACAGTGCAGCCAAAGACTTGAGATATTCAGGAAGCTTCTGCAGCTGTCTGGAATCAAAAGCATCTTCCAATACTTCTGGTAAAAGCAAGGAAGTAAAAAGTAGATTTTTACTGTCTGCATCCAGATTTTCGAGTTTGGTACACCACACATCTTCAGGATTTTTCCCTGCTTTTTCAAATATTTGATTGATTCTGGCATGGGCATACTGGATATAAAATATCGGGTTTGAACTATCCTGTTCTTTAAACATATCCACATCAAACTCAAGATGTGTATCAGATTTTTTACTTAAAAAGATAAAACGCAATGCATCAGAGCCTATCTCATCCACGACATCACTCATGAGTATAAAATTACCCGCACGTTTACTCATCTTGTACGGTTCACCGCCTTTTAACAATGAAACCATTTGCGCTAACAATACTTCCAGCTTGTTTTCATCATATCCCAGGAAATGAATCGCCGCTTTTACACGTGCGATATATCCATGATGATCAGCGCCCCAGATATTGATATAGTGGTCATATCCTCTCTCATACTTGTTATCATGATAGATAATATCACCGGCTAGATAGGTCGGTCTGCCATCTTCCCGCACAACAACGCGATCTTTTTCATCCCCGCATTCACTGGATTTGAGCCATGACTTACCCTCTTTATCATAGATGGCACCACTTTTTTTAAGCTTTGAGAGTGTCTCTTCCCAATGCGCATACAGTGATTTTTCACTCACATAGTTATCAAAGGTAATATTGGCATCATCGAGATTCTCCCGAATTAGTTTAAGCATCTTTTCTTTACCCCACTCTGCGAGTTGCGGGATATTTTTTGTATCTTTAAAGATATCATGTGCAAATTCATTGTGTGCTTCATCAGCCAAATCTACAATATATTCACCACGATAAAACTCTTCAGGCCAGGTCACTTCTTCACCCAGAAATTTCTCTTTTACAGTTAAAAAGAGCGATACACCCAGCAAATCAATCTGATTTCCTGCATCATTGACATAATACTCACTCTCAATTTTGTACCCCAGATGTTTCCCTATGCGGTACAGACTGTCTCCATATACTGCCCCGCGTGCATGCCCTATATGAAGCGGTCCAGTTGGATTGGCACTGACATATTCCAACAATATGGACGTATCATGATAGGCTTTGGCAAAGGAGGATTCATCACTCAACGCTTCTGTTGCGACCGTATCCAAAAAACTATCACTCACTTTAAAGTTGATATACCCTTTAATGGAAGTAGCACTTTCAAATATATGTCCATCCAGAAAGCGTGTACAGATCTCATCAGCAATAAGCATGGGTGATTTTTTGTGCACTTTGGCAAGTGAAAATGCAAGAGGTGTAGCATAATGGCCAAAAGATAAATCTTTTGGCTTTTCCAAAATAAATTCTTCCTCTATCTCCGCAGAGATAGCTTCTATAACGCGTTTTTTCAACTTTTAAGCTTTTTGTGAGTCTTCCGTTTTACTCACTTTGGCATTTTCTTCTGTACCTTCAATTTTCTCAGCTTCATCTTTTGCATCAGCAAGTTCATCATCTTTGACCGCTTTTTTAAAGTTTTTGATTCCGCTTCCCAGCCCTTTTGCAAGCTCAGGTATCTTTTTCCCACCGAATAATAATAAAATAACTAAAGCAATAACTAATAATTCAATTCCACTTGGCATACCCATAGGTGTATCCTTTTTATATAATTTTAGGATTCATTATACCATTTATTTATAAAATTGTCTTTGCTTTTTTTATCTATTTTCATACGTGAAACATCGACAATAGCCTTGAATTTTTTTAAAGTCTCATCAAAAATATCATTCACCAGCAAAAAGTCATATTCATCGATTCTTTGCATCTCTTCTCTGGAATTGAGAAGTCTTTTTTCGATCACATCCATACTGTCTGTACCACGATGTATCAACCGCTCTCGCAATACATCTGCACTTGGTGTAGTGATAAACAGTGATGTCATAATGTCATCAAACTTTTTCTTCACGATCTCATGCCCCTGAACATCGATATCAAATATCACTAACTTGCCTGCATCCAGTGCCGCTTTCACAGGCTTTAAGGACGTCCCATAATAATTGTCATGTACCTTGGCCCACTCTAAAAACATCCCTTCTTCTATCTCTTCTTCAAATTGTTTTTTTGTTATATAGTGATAATTGACACCCTCTGCTTCACCTTCGCGTATATCCCGTGTCGTTGTAGAAATGGAAAAATAGATATCATGATAAGACTTTAAAATCTCAGTCACCAATGAACTTTTACCACAGCCGCTAGGTCCTGAAAGTACTAAAATACTGCCCTGCATCAGCTGTTATCACTTTTTTTTGTTTTAAGTGTGACAACAATTTCCATATCATCAAGTGCTTCTTGCAACATCTTTTTGGTGATGGCTTTTGATACAGCCTCTGTTATCATATGTTCCAAATCATCCGGTTGCACGACTTTTTCTTCACCCTCAGTCACGATCTCCTCACTGATGATATCTTCTGACTCAGGTTCAGCAGACATGATTTTTTTTACTTCTTCTTCATTCAGAGAGTCAAACTCATCTGCCAATTGTTCTACCTTTTTTTCGGTGGGAACAAGATAATCATCTTCCTCTTCTATCGTTTCAACACCATCCAGGATATTAAGTGATTCTTTCAACTCTTCCTGCTCTTCTTCCACTCTGTCTGCTACTGTATCTGCTGCTAATGCCGCAGTAGCTATCGAGGCTGCACCGGCAGCTGCAGCAAGTGGCGCTTCATCTATGTTCTGCTCTTTTGGCAACTCTTCTTCATCACCGGATATCTCTTCCTCATCGACAGATGATTCCACTTCATCAAGTGATTCTTTCACTAACGCTTCATTGACTACGGATGGATCTTCAACATTCTCTTCACTTTCATCAGCCAATGCATCCAAATCCATCTCTTCGAGTTCCATGTTATCAATCTCATCAACCATCCCAGCCAAATCTTCTTTGCTTGCATCTGCTACATGCATAGTTTCAGCGATACCGGTTTTGAGTGCTGTATCATCTGCAATGACTTCATCATCCGTCTCCAAATCCATCTCTTCGAGAGTATCCAGCTGATCATCTTCTTCTAAAGGCTCATCGATTTCCAATGCATCCAAATTGTCCAAATCAAGCATATCATCATCTTCACCAATATCTTCTATCTCATCCAAATCCATCTCATCAGGGGACATCACTTTAAAATTTTCACTCATCAAATTTACAAAATCAGTCGGTAAAAATGGCTTTTCAAGGACAAAGTCAAATCCTTCCGGCTGTGCAGCATTTTTATCAGCGATATATCCCAGGCGGTCAAAGGTTAAATTTTCTTTTAACGCTTCCCAGGCTGTTTCATCATACTTGTCACTGTCTATAAAAACTACATTGTATGCATTTTCAGCAGGATTATAATCCTTGATTTCTTCTAATTGGTAATTGTGTTTTTGTGAACTAAGCTGTAAAAGTCTAGAGACGATTTTATTATCATTTATGAGTAATATCGATGGCATTTTCTCTCCGATGCAAGATGATGGTTACAATTTGCTATAATTATATTCTAATTTCCCTTATTAATAAAAAAGGCTAAAATGAAAAAATTATTTTCACTTTTCATGGTTTATTTCTTTCTCTTATCTATATCGGCATTTGCAAAAGGTAGTGTAAATGAAAACTTTTTTTTACTGCCAAATGAAAATATAAATGCACTGGCAGCTATCAACAAAAAAATTGATACAGCCTCATCAACCATTTCTATCTCTATCTATAGTTTTACTCATAAAAAAATAGCTAAAAAACTAAGAAATGCTGCAAAAAGAGGTGTCAAAATAGAGATCATTTTTGATGCAAAATCCACCAAAAACAAACAGGGCAAAAGTATGTTACCCTATCTCGCAAAATACAACAATATCATCGTCTATAAACTCAAAGGGAAACGTGCAAAAAGCAAAAAGTATAGTGGCATCATGCATATGAAGATGGCAGTCATCGACCATAAAACAGTGATATTTGGCTCCGCCAACTGGACATACTCTGCGTTTTCCAATAACTATGAATTGCTCTATATCACTAGAAATTACGCTATCGCTAAAAAATTTGAACGCTATTTTGATATTTTGAAAAAGAGGGCTACCCGTTATAGGTAAGGTAACTTCAAGATTATCATGATAGAACTTTTCTGTAGCTAAGATACTTCTCACTCTGTTTCTGGTAGCATGCGCACGACTTTGTGTCTACTGTATAGGGGTCATTCCAAGCTTTTAATATAGCACTATTCCTAATTTACCTTTAAATGAGAATTATAGCCTAAAAGATAATAGTTGAACCCTTGCTCCCTCTCCACAAGCCTTATCAATAGTTTTAAAAGATTTCTTTCCAACTATCTCAATATTCACGTATTTGACCAACAATTAATGCTCTACTGGATTCTACCGAAAAAGCCTGCTTAACAATTGGAGTAAATCCACCACCACTCAAATATCTTCCGTTTCCATTCCATCTAGTATTTTCCCCACAGACCTTGGTAACACCTGAACCACCACTCCAACAATCATAATATGTTTGACCATTTCTAGATACATAAGTAGATATTGTTGTTATACCCGTTCTCCATGGTATCTGACTATGAATTGTCTCCTCAATATAATTAGGATACAAACTCTTAAATTTACTTATCGCATCTATTTCTGTATGATCGCCAGTATAAGCTTCCCTAATTATCTGTCCACTACTTACATACTCATAAAATCCTAACGTAACTGCAGGCAACAAGTTGTTAATTGGCTTAAAATTATTTATAAATACATGTTTATTTAGGATTCTATATTTTTTATCAAGTGTCTCGCTTGTACCATTAAGCAGTATAATTTGATATTCCTTTTGGTTATCCCAGTTACTAACTATCTCTGTACCGCCACAACTGGCTAATACCCAATCACCACTATCTAACTGATAAAGTGAACCTTGCAAATTAAACGGATAAACACCTCCTGTTGTCTCATTTGTCTCTTTATTTTTAACTGTTACCCGCCAGTCAGTTGTATTTTCATTCTCCTGGGAAACTACCTCAAAGAGTGATGGGTCTTTACAACTTGTTTCGCCTTCTATATACTCAACTGGGTCTGTTCCTTCTAGTTTATAAAATTGATTGTCTTCTGCTTCCCAATCATTTACATCATCTGCACTTAAAATCCTCTCTCCGCCATAACTTGCTTTGACATAGTGGAGTGTTCCTGTGGTATCTGGTACTTGGTAAAATTTTGTCCCAGCCGCATAAGGAGCAAAAGGAAATACTTTTTCATCTTTCATCTTACTTGTCAATACAGCATCACCATATTTATGTTCTACCGTTATTTTATACTCTTTTGTGCCTTTATCTGACTCTAATTCTGGTCTTGTCTCCCATTGTGAAGCTCTTGTTTGATGTGTTTGTATCTCATCTTTTAGAAACTTCATGATAACTTTCTTTGCCACATCTGTTGACACTGTTCCATGTATACCTACACCTTCTATCCCACTGCCTACTGCTGACTTTTCTCCCATATAGTAGGTGAATGCATGAAAATCTGCTGATAAAGCATCATTATCAAAAATCTCTCCAACTGCATTTTTCAGATATGCTTTGTTTGGATTTTCTACTTGTGAAAAAGAACTTAGTTGTACTACGGGGTCATTATGAAATGAGATATGAACATCTCCACCCTCTTTGATGCTTGAAGGAGAGGCGATACTGATTCTTGTGAAGTATTGATTTAGCCAATCATTTTTTCTATATACTTCACCATCTAAACCTTCATCTTTTGTGAACTTTTTATAAGCTTCATTGGTGAAAAGATTCCCTTGTGAATGGGCTACAACTATCACACCGTGACCTGCTCTGATGCTTTGTCTATAGCTTGCTATTTGCTTACTCAAGTCTGCATCATGTACTCTCTGTACAGAATCATCCCATAAACTTACAGTTTGACCAAATATTTTCCCAGGTGCTCCTGGGGCAAACATCAATGCTGTATTGATAACACTCTCCAACACACCCCAACCATCATTTTCATTGGCTAATTGCTTATAAGACTCATAAAAATCACCTGCAAATCCTGTTGTCTGGTTGTATGCTTTTTTGAAGTTTAGCTCTTTTTCAAATCTATCCATATTTTCCATATACTGTTCTGTAAAAACCAAATCAGAAATAAGCTTTAAGTTTTCATCGGCATCTTTATCTGTCGTTAAAACACCATTTGCAAAATAAATATCACTTTTTCTTTCATCGATTTTAAAGTCATCAGAAAGCCCTAAAAGAGGTATGAAAAATAATAGTGCTAATATAATATATCTTTTCATTACTCACCTCCTAATATCTTTAATACTTCAGAGCTGCATCTGCTTTTTTCTTCAGAATATTTAGTCAAATCATATACACCCCCACTGAGTTGTTTGTCATATAACAAATATGCTGTTACCCTTGATTTTGTATTTAATTGAAAATTATGTAATTTATCATCGATATAATGATCAACTAAAACGGAGTCTCCAAAATATTTTGCAGTAAATTTAAAATAATGATTACAATCTATAGCACTTATCAAAGCCTTGTGATTCTCCTCAGTATTCAAAGGGTTATCCAGTATCTTCTGATAAGCTCTTGCCAACTGAAATCCTATCTCCGTCACAATCTTATGATGGTCTTTATACTTTTTGATGAGATACCTCTCCACATCATCCCGAACCCCATTATCATTGGAATCTATACCAAGCACAGTAGAGTTATTTACACTTGCATCAGGCTCCAATGGAAGCATATATCCATTTATCACTTCAGGTACATAAAATCGGTAGCTTATCTCTTTGATTTTCTTCTTTTTTTCTTCTTTGATAGGTTTTAAGCTTTTGATTTTGATTTCGTAGTATCCTACTTCTAGTGGTGACTCTGGTTTAAAGGTCACTGCTTTTTTATCACTTATATAAGCTACTTCACCTTTTATCTTTTTCTTTTTTTTCTCTGAAAGTTTTTCTAAGGTAATATCATTTTTCTTCAGATGTTTTGCATCTAGTGCTACATCAAATGTTACTTGTATCATGATATCTTCTGCTACTTCTAGTGATTGTGGGGTTGGATGTAGTGAAACTATCCTCTCTTGATCTGTTCCTTTAGACTTATCTAGGTCTATCTCTTTGGCTATCATGATAGATGTTAGGCTTATCATGATGACGGCTGTTAATAACTTTCTCACTCTTTTCTCCTCTTATTTTGAATGTAACCTTTACTTTACCAGCCAAATGTTGCCAAAATGTGACGGTAAATAGTGGCGACTTTAGATATATCTGACGATTTTTACTTTACCAGCCAAATGTTGCCAAAATGTGACCACAGGTTAATTATTTATGTTTTATTTTACTTCAAGGGGGGGTGTTACGGGTGGTAACTTTAGAGGTACCCATAACTATGAATTGCTCTATATCACACATTAAAAAAAGAGAGTCAATTATTCCATTAAAATCAATCCACGATACACTGTCATGAAATAGGCAGATTTTCAAGTAACTTTTCTGTATCTTTTATCTCAATATTTTTACGTTTTACATTGATAATGCCATCTTTTTTAAGCTTTTGGATATGACGGTTGAGTACTTTTCTCACCGTGCCTATCAGCGATGCAAGTTCTTCATGCGGCAAATCATGAATGAGGCTCAATCTGTCTTTATTTGTCTGAAGTGCATTTTTTGAGATGAGTTTCAAGAGTCTTTTTGAAGTATCATAAAATGAGAGATCAAGAGCCAACTCTTCCATATCACGAAACTGCTTAGCGATATAAGGAAAAAGAAGTTGGTTAAACTGTCTATCATGATACATCCAGTCTCTCACAATCTGGATAGGAAAAACGATGATTTTAACATCATCCAGTGCTTCTAAAATATTTTCATGTATCTTGGCATCCAGGAGAGTCACCACATCATACATATCACCACTGCTTAAAATCTGCAGTGTCTGTTCTTTGGCATTTTCAAGATTGATTTGAAAAACCTTGATACGTCCTTCCAGTACAAAAAAGAACTTCTTTTGCATTTCATCAGGAGAAAAAATCATCTCTTTTTTTGAAAATGTTTCTACTTTTCCATACTTCTGTACCTCTTGATGGAGTCTTTGATTGACAAGTTCCAGCGGGTTTGGTGTTGGCATTTCTTCTCCTTTTATGGAGAGTATTTTATCTTTTTGACACTTTATGCAGAGAATGATTTTGGAGTGCAGTTATATCATTGAAAAAAGCGGTGGGGCATTTACACAGATTTGGCTTAAAATCCTCAATAGTTGAAGATATCTATCTGACCTATCGACTAGTGCCCAAAAATCACACCGCTTTATTCACTTTTTTATTTACTTTTTAGGGATAGTGATCGTTAAGACTCCCTCTTTATAAGTACTTTTTAATTTATCACCATTGGCATCATCAGGGAGTGTGATAGCCCGATGGTAAGCATTAAAAAAACGCTCTTTTTGGATAAAATGTTCCTCTTTTTTTTCTTCCTCTTTTTCTACCTTGGCATCGATAGAGAGGATATGATCTTTGACTTTTGTCTGGATAGAGGTATCTTTGCTGCCAGGCAGATCCACTTTAATCTCATAATGGTCTTTTTTATCTTTGATGTCCATTTTAGGACTTTTCATTGCCATATCATCAAAAAAACGGCTTTTAAAATCCGATGAAAACATCTTTGCATCAAACTTTTCAAAGATACGATTCATATCTTCGTGCAGCTTATTGAACTCTTTAAAAATTTCATCCTGTGATGCAAAAGGTTTTACTACATGCGTATCCGCTAACGAAGAAACACTCAACAACGCGGCAGCAAGTAATGTACCTGCTGCCTTTTTACTCAATACTATCATGATAACTCCTTATTTGACCGCAATACTGCGCGCTTTTTTTGATTGCTCTTTTTCAAGATTGATCGCCAGTCTGCCATCCTCCAACTTTGCATCAATTTTATCTTTATCGATACCTTCTGGCAGAGTAAAGACACGAGAGATATGACCAAAGCTGCTCTCAAGATGATAATAATCTTTTCTATTCACCTCTTTTTTCATCTCTCTTTTTGCATTGACGATGAGCCTGTCATCTTCTACTTTGAGTTCGATATCCTCTTTCTTCACACCAGGTAAATCTATCTCTACATGAAAGCCATCACTGCCCTTTTTAGCCAGATTTGCAAAAGGAAGGTGACTTGCCACATTGCTAACCGCCTCTTTTGCTACATCCAAACCATGCTCTAGCCCTTCTTCGACATTATGTGTCATATCTTTTGCAGTTTTTATGATATCCATCTTTCCCTCCTTATTTGATTTTGATTTTTTTAGGTTTGACTTCAACTTCTTTGAGTTTTGGTACTACGATTTCCAAAACACCATCTCCCGCTTCTGCGTGAATATCCTCGACATCTACTTTCTCAGGCAGGGTAAAAGAACGTGAAAACTTTCCATAACGGCTCTCTATTTTATAGTAGTCATCTTCTTTGACTTCATCTTTTACTTTGCGCTCTCCTGAGATGGTGAGTACATTGTCCTCAACTGAGATATCTACATCTTCTTTTTTAATCCCAGGCAAATCTACCTCTACATGATAGGCATACTCCCCTTCTCTGGTATTAACCGCTGGTACAAAATCTACCAGTGAAGCATCTGCACCTCTACTTTTTTCGACATTGTTTATCATGCTGTTTAGCATATCAAAACCACGTCTTATATCTCTAAATTCATCTAATGGGTTATAACGTGTTACATACATCTTTTTCTCCTTTTTGTTTTTCGAAATTGTAGTAAAAAGAGAAAAAGAGTTCTGCCACTGAAGTGGCATTTTAAAAGTTTTATTGATTGCGTGTTCTGAACAAACACACTTGTGAACGACTCTACAGCCGTTTTACGGCGCAGCCTTAGTGAATAAGTGTGTTTGTTCAGAACACTCGATTATTTGAAGATGATATCATACCCAAAAGCGTTGAAGCATCTATCATGATAAAAAGGATTTTAGAAAAACAAACACATGGATAAACTCTTTCTTAAATATCTCCATCATAGACCCCAGTATGACCATCAACACCATCACTGATAAAAATATTTTGATAGGAAAACCTACGACCAGCAGGTTAAATTGCGGCATCGTTTTCATCAACATCCCAAAGATAACATCTGATAGCAGGGAGATGGCGATGATCGGGAAAGCGATGATAAAGCCCATCACAAACATATGGGTAAAGCCATGTGAGAGATAAGTCCACATAAAATGCTGCGGGTAAAAAGTACCCAATTCTATATGCTGAATTGTTTCACTTAAAAAAAGCAGGATCAAATGATGCCCATCAAATACCAACAGTGTCAATACAGCCATGAGTGTAAATATTTGAGAGATGATAGGAGAATTTGTTTGTGTGGTAGGATCCATTATTGTCGCCATCGAAAACCCCATAACCATCGAAACCTGCATACCTGCCAAACCCAGTGCGGCAAAGACAAGATTGAGTGCAAGAGAAGCGATAAATCCCAAAGCAAATTCCGATACTACCATCATCATCATACTGGCAGAATTAAACTCTATATCCAAAGAAGTGACCATAGGGAAAAAAAGAAATGTCAGATAGAGTGAAAGTGCCGTTTTGACAGAAACAGGGATAGCCATATGACTGAAAAAAGGGAAAAATGCCATTAACCCACCCATTCTGGCAAATAATAAAAAGAAAATAACTACATTTTTATCAGTGAGAAGTGTAGCCAGTTCCATTACAAGATAACCGGTACAAGCCTTTTGTCTTTCAGCCTGTACGCAATATCACAACGAGCTGCAATTCTCTCATCATGTGTTACGATGAACATCCCCGCCTTATTTTCAAGTACATATGAGAGCATCACATCCATCACTTCATCAGCAGTCTCTTTGTCGAGATTACCGGTTGGCTCATCTGCAAATATCAGTTTTGGTTTTTTCATCATCACTCTGGCGATAGAAACACGCTGCTGCTGACCACCGGAAAGATCAGCAACATTTTGGTTCAGGTTTTCATAGATACGCAATTGCTTCAGTAAGGCAGTATCCAGCTTTTTATCAGCAATGATGGATGATATTTCCAAATTTTCTTTGACAGTAAAACCTTTAAAAAGATAGTGAGATTGAAAAATGATACCCATATCATCTCTGCGAATTTTCAAAAGCGATTTTGCATCCTGTTCATAAAGATAGTGTTTATTATAAAGTACTTTTCCATGTTGTGGTTTTAAAAGTGTTGACAAGATATGCAACAATGTAGATTTTCCACTTCCACTAATCCCAAGCACGGCTATGGATTGTCCCTCTTTGATTTCCAAATCCAGATTTTCAAAGAGCGTATAATCAAAAGCATGGGATAAATTGGAAGCTACAAGGAGATTTTTTTTCTCTCTTGGAGAGATAAAAGAGGTGCTAGAAGTACGTATATCCAAATCCATTTTATTCCTCTTTTATCGCATGACACAAAACTGTGCCATGTTATTATTTTAACTGTGCTTCTACTTCAGCAGCAAAGTCATCTTCTTTTTTCTCTATTCCTTCACCAAGCTCATATCTAACAAATTTAGTAATTTCTATCTTACCACCTAATTGTTTTGATTTTTCTTCTATGATACTGGCAACAGTTTTTTTGTCATCCAGTGCATAAAACTGATCCAAAAGACAAAGTTGTTGATCTAAAAGCGTATTATCCGCGATATATCTTTCGATTTTTCCAGGAAGAATTCTATCCCAGATTTTTTCTGGTTTTCCTTCAGCCTTCAACTCTTCTTTTAATCTCTCTTCAACACCAGCCATCACTGCATCACTTAACTGTAGTTTTGAAACAAACTCAGGAATATTTTTGAGAGGTTTTTTCAGTCTTGCTCTCTCTTCATTCTCTTTTTCGATTGTCTTGATCATTCCCTCAGTCTCTTTAGCTACAAAATCAGCATCAAATTCGTTGGCACTGAGAATTGTCGGTTTGAGCGCTGCTATATGCATAGAGAGCTGCTTTAAAAAATCAGCAACATCATTTTTCATCTCAGCTTTTTCAAATGAAGCATGTACTAAAACACCGATTTTACCACCCATATGAATGTAACCGTTTACGACTTCATTCTCACCGGCAGTCACTGTCTCAAATCTTCTGACAACGAGATTTTCACCGATCGTTGAGATATTAGCTTTAACATACTCTTCAAAACTGGTACCATCGATATCTGTAGCATTGAGCGCGTCAACATCAGCTATACCAGTAGATGCAACTTGTTTTGCCACACTTGAAGCAAAGTTTTGAAACTGCTCATTTTTTGCAACAAAGTCTGTTTCAGCATTGACTTCTACCATCGAAGCTTTTGTCAAATCATCTGCCAAATCAATCACAACTGCACCTTCTGCTGCAATTCTGTCTGATTTTTTACCTGCTGATGAAAGACCTTTGTTTTTCAGCCAGTCACCTGCCGCTTCCATATCGCCATTTGACTCTACCAAAGCTTTTTTGCAGTCCATCATCCCTGCGCCAGTCTTCTCTCTAAGCTCTTTTACCATTCCCGCTGTAACAGCCATAATAACTCCTATATTCTTATGCTAAAGTTTTGGCTTCTTTTACAACATCTGTAAAATCGCCTTTAAATTTGTGTTCATTTTCGATGACATCCAGCTGCTCTTTATTCACATTTGCCACATCTGCAAATGTAAAGATACCCATATCATTTAATTTTTGTGCATATACCTTGCCAACACCTGTCAATTTTGTCAAATCATCACCTTTAGCATCTGATTTTTTCTTTTCTTTTGGTGCCGCTGCTTCCTCTTTTTCACCTTCTTTTACAGATTCGGCGATCAATGCCTCTTTCTCTTTGTCCGAGATATCTGCGACAGGTGCTGCTTCACCTTCTGTCTCTTCTACTTCATCAACACTGTCTTGAGCGCGTAGTTCTTTACCTTCATTGATAGCTTCAGCCATCTCTTTACAGAAAAGTTGAACTGAACGAATTGCATCATCATTTCCTGGAATCGGGAAAGTAATCAAATCTGGATCACAGTTTGTATCAATCGGTGCTACAACAGGGATGTTCAGGCAGTTTGCTTCTTGAACAGCAATTTTTTCTTTGACTGTGTCAACGATAAAAATCAAATCAGGTGCAGTTTTCATATTTCTGATTCCACCAAGGTAGTTCATCAGTTTCTCTTTTTTTCTTGAAAGCATCAATGCTTCTTTTTTGGTTAAAAGATCCATTTGACCTTCTTCTTCCATTTTTTCGATAATTTCAAGTTTTCTGATAGATTTTTTCATTGTTTGATAGTTTGTTAACATACCACCCAACCATCTGTGGTTAACATACGGCATACCGCAGCTTTCTGCATACTCTTTTATTGCAGCAGATGCCTGTTTTTTAGTACCGACAAACAGAACTGTTTTTCCTTCTGCTGCTGCATCTCTTACTATATTATATGTATATCTAAAATATCTAAGTGTTTTTTGTAAATCAATAATGTAGATGTTTTTTCTCTCTCCAAAAATATATGGTTTCATTTTTGGGTTCCATCTTCTTGTTTGGTGACCGAAGTGCACACCACATTCTAGTAAATCTTTCATTGTTACCATGACAATGCTCCTTGTGTTAAAATATTTGGTTTAGCCTCCACACCCATCAGCAACTTTACAATTGCAACCATCATCAAAGGATTGGTGTGTGTGAATTTTAGGCTCGTATTTTACTAAAAAAAGCTTTAATAAAAATTAATAAGAAATATTTCGCTATTATATTCGAATTATTCACTTTTTTTTGATATTTAGATCAATATATTTAAAATTTAAATTAATAATTAAGTTTTATTTTCATATAATCTTTCGAAATTCAAACTTTATAAGGTCTTTTCCGTGGTCAATATCAAACAAACTTCTATGCTCTATAACAGATATCTATATGGCATGATTGTTCTTGCATTCATTTTATTGACATTGAGCCAAAAGCCCAACTTTATTTCTACTATGATAGGTATCTCTCTTACACTTATTACATTTTTTGTGATTGTCAAGATTAGAGAGATCCGTACTGTACCAGAAAATATGCTCACATCAATGACGGGTAAAGACCAATTTCAAATTTCAGAAGACCATGGTGCATTTGCAAAATTTGACAAAAACTTTGACATCACACATATCAGTAACGATTTTAAAGAAATTTTGGGGATAGATGAAGGCAATCTAGTGACTATCTTTAATAATTGTATGATTGATGAAACGTTGCTGAAAAAGATCAAAGCGACCACCCTCAGCCACCATAGTTTTAATGAAATCATCAAACTAAAAATTGCCAATCAAATCATTTTTTTAGATACTTTTATACATACTGTCAATCACAACAAACTTACAAAATCAGAATATATCATGATATGCTCTGATATCACTTCTTATATCACCAATGAAACCGAACTCAAAAATCAGCTGCTGATTGACAAGCCCACACAATTGCCGACGAGATTGAGACTCATAGATGATTTAAAAAGTGCTGCTTTGAAAAAAAGTGCCCATGCCCAGACACTCATCTATCTTCAAATTGATTCTTATGAGGAGATCAACGAATACTTTGGTATAGACAGCGGCGCGATTCTCTTACAGGAAATTGCAAAATGGATCAAAGAAAATCTCCTCACCAAAAATACAAAACTGTATAAATTTGAACACAATAACTTTGTGATGCACACAACATCACGTGTCAATTTAAGTGACCTGGAAACCTATCTCAAGTCAGTCAGTACCAAGCTGCAAAACCACAGTTTTCTCATCCAGGATACTTATCATGATATCTCTATCAGCATCGGTGTAGCAAGAGGCAATGCAAACCTTCTCAAACATGCCTATTTAGCACTCAAAGATGCACAAAAACATAATAAGAATTATCTTATTTTTAATAAAAAGAATCACCAAGAAGATAAGTTTTTACAAAATATGCAAATCAACAAAAATATCAAAAAAGCACTTTTAGAAGACCGCATTGTACCTTTTTTCCAGCCTATCCTTAATCTCCAAACAGATAAAGTAGAAAAATTTGAATCCCTAATGCGTATCCAAAATCAAGACAATACCCATCAAAAACCTGCTGATTTTTTAGAAATAGCCAAAAAATCGAAACTATATCCTGACTTGACCAAAGCGATGATCAACAGCAGTCTCAAGCGTTTGGATGTACTTAATTCTCCTATCACTATCAATATCGCTATCGAAGATATTCTAAATACAAAAATCGCAACCTTCATCCTGCGCAAATTACAAAAATGTGAAGATGCGTCATTGATCACCTTTGAGATACTGGAAAGTGATGAAGTACAAAACTACAAAAAAGTAGCCAATTTTATCAAAAAGATCAAAGCCCTGGGATGTAGTGTGGCTATCGATGATTTTGGTAGTGGATATTCTAACTTTGAACAACTGCTAAAACTCAATATTGACTACATCAAGATAGATGGTTCACTTATCAAAGATATCGACACCAACAAAGAGAGTGAAATCGTCACTAAAACGATCATCTCTTTCGCTAAAGAGCTGGGGGTCAAAACTGTTGCAGAATTTGTATCCAGTCAGAGTATTTTGGATAAGGTAAAACTTTTGGGAGTTGATTATGCCCAGGGGTACCATATCGGGAAGCCTGTGCCTGTTGCCCAGGCTAAAAAGTTTATTTAAGCCATCACATTTTATTACGCCCAATCAGCAAAGCTCATTGCGCTGCGCTGACGCTATGTCCTCCTCGGCGGAGTGCCCACGCGCAGTG